>JAPDJB010000149.1 GCA_029259285.1 Candidatus Bathyarchaeota archaeon
CCATGGTGACCACCATCTGATCCAGAATTTCCTTTGGAATACGCTTCTCCTCGAGGTCGATCTTCGGCAGGTAACGCCTCAAGGCCTTCATCGCCGCCTCTCTGCAAAGGGCTGCGAGGTCGGCGCCGGTGTATCCATGCGTTATATCAGCCAACTTCTCAAGGTCTACATCCTCGGCGAGGGGCATGCCACGGGTGTGTATCTGCAGTATCTCCAATCGGCCGTCTCTGTCTGGGATTCCTATCTCGATCTCCCTGTCGAAGCGGCCTGGTCTTCGGAGCGCTGGGTCGAGGGCCTCAGGCCGATTGGTGGCGCCGATGACTATGACGTTTCCACGCCCCTTGAGGCCATCCATGAGGGCCAATAGCTGGGCGACGACCCTCCTCTCAACCTCCCCCGTCACCTCACTCCTCTTAGGGGCTATGGCGTCGATCTCATCGATGAAGATGATGCTCGGCGCATTACGCTCAGCCTCCTCGAAGGTCTTCCTCAGCCTCGCCTCAGACTCGCCATAGAACTTGCTCATGATCTCAGGGCCATTTATGGCGTAGAAGTTGGCATCCGACTCGTTGGCTACAGCCCTCGCCAAGAGGGTCTTACCGCAGCCTGGAGGGCCGTGGAGCAACACCCCCTTAGGCGGGTCGATTCCAAGCCTTTGGAATATCTCAGGATGCCTGAGGGGGAGCTCCACCATCTCCCTTATCCGCCTGATGGCCTCGTCGAGGCCTCCTATATCCTCATAGGTTGTTCTGGTTGTTATCTCAAGCTCTGGGACAGGCTCGCTGAGGATTGTGATCTCGGTTGTGGGGGCTATCTTGACGATGCCGGCGGGCCTGGTGTTCACCACTGTGAATGGAACCGAGTGGCCAAGCATCGTAATCAGGATCGTATCTCCCCTGGTGCAGGGCCTATCGATGAGGCGATCCTTGACGAATCTGACGAAGTCGCTGTCGACGCTGATGCGTATGTCGACGGGCGCCAATTTCACTGACTTCGCATAGGAGACATTCGCCTTCCTAACCGTGACGAACTCGTTTATGGAGACTCCGCAGTTCTTCCTTATGAAGCCGTCTATCCTTATTAGGCCGAGGCCCTGATCCTCTGGGTATGCCGGCCAGGCCTTCGCGGCTGTGCTCTTCTTCCCTATGATCTCGATGACATCTCCGACAGTCACCCCTATGGCCTTCATCGCCGCGGAGTCTATCCTGGCGATTCCTCGGCCTACATCTCTCTGCTGTTTAGCCTCAGCCACCTTCAATTGGATGCTGCTCAAGGAGAATCACCTTTAAAGGCGTATGAAGAGTGTGGCGCAGAACCATATAAACGTTAAGGAGCTGTGATCAATTAGGCATTAGATCACTTCACACTCCTCAGCCAGCCTCTTAGCCTCCTCGGATGTGAGCCTCACCTCATCTAATATCGTATAGCGGCCAGGCCTAATCCATCTAGCCCTAACCAAGGCCTCGACGATGTATCTCGGCTCTATGCCCAGCTCCTCGGCCGTCGTAGGAGCTCCTACGGCTCGAAGACTCTCCCTGATCTCCCTCCAATCCAAGCTGTGGAGCTTCGCCATCATTATTGTTCCGACGCCACACTGCTCCCCATGGAGCGCAGGCCTCGGAGCGATCACGTCAAGGGCATGGCTGAATAGGTGTTCAGAGCCGCTACAGGGCCTACTGCTACCCGCTATGCTCATGGCTACGCCGCAGCTCACCAGGGCCTCAATGAGGGTTCTATAGCCCTCATCATCCCTAGCCCTTATCAACTCGGCGCTCCTCATCACCAGGTTGGAGCTCATTAGGGCTAGGCTTGCGGCATACTCGCCGTAGTATTCGCCGTTAACCTCGTGGGCTAGCCTCCAATCCCTCACGGCCACCACCTTCGCTATGACGTCGCCGCAGCCGCTCGCCGTCAATCTGTAGGGGGCGCCGGCTATCACCTCGGAGTCGGCTACCACGGCTATGGGTGCGACGGCCTTCACCGAGTAGGGTCTCCCCAATCCCTTGATGGAGGCTAGGGAGCTCGCTATCCCATCGTGGGAAGCCGTGGTTGGAGCGCTGATGAATTCTATCCGACTCTTAGCCGCAGCCATCTTGGCGACGTCGATGACCCTCCCCCCTCCGACGCCTATCACCACCTCGGCCCCCATATCACCGGCCTCCCCAGCCACCCTTTCAACGGTCTCCAGGTTAGCCCTGAGGGCATGAGTCGCCTTCACTTCCAAGCCGCTTCGCTTCAGTATCTCGATGGCCCTCTCACCCGCCACCTTGAAGGTTCTCCTTCCGGAGACTATGAGGGCCCTGCCGAATCCCAGCTCTAGGCAGATCTCCCCTAACTCCTCTATGACTCCCGCGCCGACGAGGACGATCCTCGGCAGCTCTATCCTATGTGACTCCCTCAATCTCCTCGCTAGAATAACTCGCCCTTTGGAGTTAAAAGGGTTTAACGAGAAAGGTTTTTAAAGAATACCCTTTTATGATACATGACCCTCCTTCTAGGAGATCATCCTTGAAACATTACCTCTGGGGAGCAGGGATGCATCGCTTTGAGCCCTTGAGGGGGACGACGACCGTGGGAGTCGTCTGCAGCGATGGGGTGATATTGGCAACTGACACTAGGGCGACGATGGGAACCTACGTCGCCAGCAAGAGGGCGAAGAAGGTCTATAGGATCACGGATCACCTGGCTATGACCGTCGCAGGCGGCGTAGCCGTTGCTCAGAGGGTTGTCGAGATACTCCGCGCCAACGCCCGCCTCTTCGAGCTGGAGAATGGGCGGCCCATGCCCGTCTCAGCCGCCGCCAGATTGGTGTCGAATCTCCTCTTCTCAAATCGAGAGGAGGGTATGCCGCTGCCCCTCCAGGCCCTTGTGGCCGGCTTCGACGAGTCCGGCCCCCACATCTACTCCCTAGACCCCTTCGGAAGCGTCACGGAGGAGAAGGTAGTCTCCACCGGCTCCGGTTCACCCATCGCCTACGGCGTCCTGGAGGATCGGTATCAAGAGGGTAAAACCGTTGAGGAGATGCTCCCCATCGTCGTCAGGGCTGTGGACTCCGCTATGAAGCGGGACGTGGCAAGCGGCGACAGCTTCGATGTGGCTGTGATCACGAAGGAGGGTTTCAGGGAGCTGACGGCTGAGGAGAAACGCGCCCTGTTGAGCTGATATGAAGGCCGCTCAGAAGCCTCAAGGCCTATCCTATGCGGAGATCAGGAGTTCCATACTTGAGAATATCCCACAGGAGATAGGCATCACCAGAATCGAGTTCGAGGGGCCACGTATAGCCATATACACGAATCGACCTGAGATGCTCATGGAGAGAAGCTACATCGTCGCCGACATAGCCAGCTCCATAAAGAAGAGGGTTGTAATACGCTCAGACCCATCGGTTAGGGTGTCGGAGGAGGAAGCCGAGAGAGTCATCAAGGAGATCATTCCAAAGGAGGCGGGGCTGGTTCACATATACTTCGACCCAACCCTCGGAGAGGTCATCCTAGAGGTGGAGAAGCCTGGCATCGCGATAGGGAAAGGTGGGTCACACCTCCTAGAGATCGTTAAGAGAACCCGATGGAGTCCGAGGGTTGTCCGCTCCCCGCCGATTCCATCGTTGACCATCAAGCAGATTAGGGGCTTCCTCTACTCAAAGAGCCGTGAACGGGAACGCTTCCTGAGGGAGGTTGGAGAGGCCATCTTCAGGCCCATGTTCCAGCCGGCGGGAGACGTCAGGGTCACCTTCCTCGGAGGGGTGAGGCAGGTAGGCCGATCAGCCATACTGGTGAGGACTAGGGAGAGCAGCATACTATTAGACTGCGGGATAAATCCGGCGACCCTAAACCCGATAGAGGCCTATCCTCGACTCGACGTCGAGGAGTTTGATCTCAGAAGCCTAGACGCCGTCGTCATCACCCACGCCCATCTAGATCACTGCGGCTTCCTCCCCTACCTCTTCAAATACGGCTACGACGGGCCAATTTACTGCTCAAAGCCGACGGCCAGCCTGATGGTTCTATTGCAGAGCGACTACCTCGACGTAATGAGCAAGGAGGGGAGGCCGACGCCCTATAGCCCCGAGGACATCAGGAAGGTGATACTCCACACGATTCCACTTAGCTATGGGGAGGTAACCGACATCGCACCGGATGTGAGGCTCACGCTGCATAACGCAGGCCACATCCTAGGCTCCTCCATCGTCCACCTCCACATTGGAAGGGGACTCCACAACATCGTCTACACAGGCGATTTCAAGTTCGGCTACACCCAGCTCCTCCAGCCAGCTGCAACGCAGTTTCCAAGGGTTGAAACCTTGATAATGGAGAGCACCTATGGCGCCCCCGAGGACGTCGCCCCACCTAGGGTGGAGACGGAGGCGGAGTTTGTCAAGATCGCGAATCATGTCCTGAAGAGGGGGAAGGTTCTCATACCGGTTCCAGCCGTGGGGCGAGCCCAGGAGATCATGATGGTCATCAACAAGTATATGGAGATGGGGGAGCTTACGGAGGTGCCGGTCTATATTGAGGGCATGATCTCGGAGGCTACGGGAATCCATACGGCTTACCCCAACTATCTCTCAAACGAGATTAAGGATCAGATTCTCCGTGAGGGGCGTAACCCCTTCAAGTCGGATTACTTCACGGTGGTGAAGCAGCCGGATATGAGGGATGAGATCGCCGAGGGAGGCCCCTGCATCATATTGGCGACGGCTGGCATGATGGAGGGTGGCCCCGTCATGGAGTATTTCAAGAGACTGGCGCCATGGGAGGAGAATGCCCTGATCTTCGTCAGCTATCAGGTGGCTGGAACCCTCGGTAGACGCATCCAATCCGGCTTGAAATCCGTTCAGACCATGAATAGTGAGGGGAAGCTGGAGGTGATCAACGTCGAGATGCAGGTCTACACCGTTGAGGGATTCTCGGGGCACTCGGATCGACGTCAGCTATTGAGCTATGTGAAGCGCATCAGGCCTACGCCTAGGAGAGTTCTAATCGTCCATGGCGAGGAGTCGAAGTGTGAGAGCATGGTGCGGACGCTCTCCAGGTTTAGGGGCCTAGAAGCCTATGCTCCAAGGCTTCTCGAAACCTCTAGACTGGCTTAGCGCTCCCTACCCCTCCATATTCTAACGGTTCGAGGCGTTAATATTACTCGCTCCTCTCCCAGGCGGGCTATGTCTCCCTCTATCAGCTTCACGTATTCATTCAACTCGTTTATGGCTCTCTTCACATCCTCTATACTCCTCTTCGCCAGTGGGGCGACATTTGTTATGACGATGTTTCCAGCTCTAACCTCAGCCTTGATGAGGTCTACATCCTCGTAGGCTCTGAGGGGGATGGCCTTGATATATATCCCTCTTGAACCCCCCTCCTCTCGTTTCCCTATAAGTCTATTCATCACGCCCTTCATCTCATCCCCCTTTATAGGGATTCGCCTCGATTGATCAACAACCCTCAACTTAATATCTTTACCGTATCATTCTGAGAGAGGAAGAGGGAAAGGCCTCTATGAGGCTTAGAAATAGGCATAGATTGAGGGGGAGGGAGGTCAAGAGGTTGAGGGGAGAAGCCGGAATGCTTCTCCCTGAGGTCGACAGCCTGGAGGAGGCTGAGATGAAGGATGGAACAGTCGTCTATCTCTCAGGAGGCTCCATAATACTGGCGAGGAGGGGGGATGACCTCTTCCCGACGCTTAGATCCCCAATCCTCGACTCCCTACCCTCCATCATCGTCGATATGGGCGCCATCCCCCATATATGTAATGGAGCCGATGTAATGGCCCCTGGAGTCGTCGAAGTCAAGGGGGATTTCAAGGCTGGAGACTTGGTGGTGGTGAGGGATGAGCGGCATGGTAAGGCCCTAGCCATAGGCAAGGCTCTAGTAGACTGCGGGGAGTTGAGGTCTTTAAAGCGGGGTAAGGTGGTGGAGAATCTACACTACGTCGGCGACAGGCTCTGGAGGAGTGGATAAGGCTTTATACCCCTCGCCTAGGTTGAGGTATGAGATGAAGGTCGTAGAGGGGCCAAGCTCCCCCCAGCTTGGCAGGAGGGTTGCCGAAGCCCTAGGACTTGAAATCGTCGAGTCCACGGCGAAGAGGTTTCCAGACGGCGAATTCTACTTCAGATATCTGAAGCCTCTATCCGGCGAGGAGCTCCTCATAGTTCAGAGCCTCTACCCGCCGCAGGATGAACATCTCCTGGAGCTCCTAGCCATGATCCACGCTGCTAGAGACCTAGGCGCCTCCGATATCATCCTCTTCGTCCCCTATCTCGCATATAGTAGACAGGATGAGAGATATCTGGAGGGGGAGTGTTTAACCTCGGATCTGGTTAGACGGCTATTGGAGGATGTTGGGGCCGACGCCCTCTACACGGTTGACATCCACAGCATGAAGGTGTTGAGGCGCTACAGGATTCCAGCCTACAACCTGACGGCGGCGGGGGAGCTGGCGAGATACTTCGCCGGAAAGGGGTTGAGGGATCCCCTAGTTCTCGCCCCCGACGATGAGGAGATGGCGAAGCAGCGGGTTAGATACGCCGCTGAGGTGATCGACGCCGAGTATGACTGCCTAAGAAAGGAGAGGGATCGATATACAGGTGAGATAAAGACCTATGCCAAGGAGCTATCCGTGGAGGGGAGAGACATAATCATAATCGACGACATCATAAGCACTGGAAGAACCACGGCCAACGCAGCTAAAATCCTAAAGGAGCTTGGGGCAGCCAGGATATACGCGGGAGTCACACATCTACTTCTAAGGGGGAACGCCCTAGAGCTGATTAAATCGGCTGGGGTTAAGGAAGTTGTAGGCACTGACAGCGTCCCAGGAGACCTATCAAGGGTGTCGGTGGCCCCCCTAATAGCGGAGGCCCTAGGCCCGTAAGGTTTATCTCTATGAGATGGGTGAAGCGGCGAGGGAGCGTATATGGG
>JAPDJB010000148.1 GCA_029259285.1 Candidatus Bathyarchaeota archaeon
TCCACCATCCTCCGAGGGGGTGGAAGGTGATGAAGCCCTCATCGGTGATGGAGGAGACTATGAAGCCCACCTCATCGATATGTCCAGCCAACAGGACTCTCGGACGCTCCTCGGAACCCTTAACAACGAAGGTTATGGAGCCGAGCTTGTCGGCGACGATCTCATCGGCGTAGGGCTTCAGATAGCTCTTCAGAAGCGACGCCACCTCCCTCTCGAAGCCTGGAGGCCCAAAGGCCTCCATGAGCTGCCTCATCAATCCCATAGCCTTCTCATCGAACATCGCTGCTCACCCACTACTCTAAGACCTTCCTCCCCACAGTTATATATCCCGTATGCCCTATCATCAGCGTCTCAGGCCTCGTCCTATTCTCCTCGACGATGAAGCGTCTCAGCATGATCTCATAGGTCTCAACCTCGATGAAGGGGTACTCCCTCAGGGCTGAGGTGGTTCGCATGACCTGCTCTATGGTTGGGCTGAAGGAGAGGAAGACCCCCCCACCCTTTAGGGCTTTATGGGCGTGGGGGACTACGAGCCAGGGTGTCGCCATGTCGAGGATGACGGCATCCACCTCTTCCTCCTCTATCCCCTCTGTGATGTCGCGGAGCTTGAACTCGACGTAGGCCTCGAGGCCCGCCCTCTCTATGTTCCTCATCGCAGCCCTCTGAAACTCGGGTCTTATCTCGTAGCTGTAGACCTTCCCATCCGGTTTCACGGCGTTGGCGAGGGCGAGGGTTAGCGCCCCGCTGCCGGTTCCAGCCTCCACAACCCTTCTTCCAGGCCCCACATCGGCCATGAGGAGTATGAAGCCCATATCCTTCGGGTAGATGACCTGGGTTCTCCGCTCCGTCTTCAAAGCCCTATCCCTTATGAGGGGCTTCAGGGCGTAGAACCTAACGCCGAGATTGGTCTCTATTGCGCATCCATAGGGCTTGCCGATGAGCTCCCCGAGGCGTATGAATCCCTTATGGGTGTGGAATTCTCTGTCCCCCTTAACCTTCACGAGGTATGTTCTTCGATGGTCGAGGTATAGGAGGACGTCGCTCCCCTCCTCTATGAGCTCCATCTCGATTTCTAATGGGGCTGTAGGCCTAAAAGCTTCTGAGTGGTTAATGGAACCATTAACATCATGGGAAAATTATAGGGCTGTTATAGTTTGGCTTCGATGCCATTATCGTGAATAGGGATGTGAAGTCCAGCCTGGATTGGCGGATTCCCATAGGCCTTTCAGGGGGAGGAGATTTTTGGAGAGGCCTGTTGGATAGACCCCCTCCCTCTATCCATCTTTAGGGTGAGGGGATTCCTGGAACCTTTGGGAAGGGGGCGGCGTCCCAGATGTATTCAAGGCCGCAGAGGTATCTGGTGAGCCTCTCCACGCCTATGCCGAAGCCGGCTGTGGGCTTTATGCCTTCGCGTAGCATCTCAAGATACCAGCTATAATCCTCTGGGTTTTCTCCCCTCATCTTCATCCTCGCCAGCACCCGCTCGTATTCGTACTCCCTCTCGCCGCCGGAGATGGCTTCCCCATAGCCCTCTGGGTATAGGAGGTCGAAGTCCCTCAGGATTCCAGGCCTATCGGGGTCTTCCCTGTCGTAGAAGCCTCTAGCCGTTATCGGGTAGTCTATGATCCAGAAGGGTTCCTGGAAGAGGGATGAGATATGCTCCTCGGCGTCCCAGGGGATCTCCTCCCCCTGCTTCAGGTTGAAGCCCTCCTCCCTGAGCAGCTCAACGGCCTCGACGTAGGTCAGCCTCCTAAAGGGTCTGGAGGGTATCCTCAGCTCTCGGTCCAGATTCTCAAGTTCCTCGGCGCACTCCCTCCTTATGCGTCTCAGAACATAGATCAGCATCTTCTCCCCAAGCTCTATGAGGTCGAGATATGTGGCCTCAGCCACCTCTAGGTCTAGCTGCCTAAACTCCGCGAGATGCCTACCAGTATAGAGGGCCTCTAAGGGTTCGAGCCTTATGTTCGGTGAGAGGGCGAAGATCCTGCCCAGAGCCGTGGCTGCCATCTGCTTGTAGAGTATCATGCTGCTCATCACCTTGAATCTCTCACCATAATAGTCGACGGAGACCTGCTTCGCACCCCTGATCCCTGGATCGGTTACGGGGCCTATGATGGGGGCGAGTATCTCTATGAATCCCTCCCCCTTGAGAAAGTCTCTCAGGGCTGAGAGGGCCTCATCCTGAACCCTCAGCATCCACCTCATCCAGGGTTCTCTAATCTCCCTGTAACGCCTCCAGAGTCTCCCCCTCAACTCCTCGACGTCCAGGGTCATCATGGGTTTGAGGGACGCCTCCTCCAAGATTTAAAATTTTTCCATGAATTCTCGTTAATTGTACGAAGATAAACATTTTAATGGGCATTTAAATCGTAATTTTTATGATGAGACTCGACGATAGGGATAGGGAGATACTCCACATCCTCCAACGGGATGGGAGGGCCTCGGCGAGGGAGATAGCTGAACGATTGGGTTGTCCGCAGACAACGATATACTCACGCATAAAGCGGCTTGAGGAGCAGGGGATAATTAAGGGGTATAAGGCCATCCTAGATGCGGAGAAGCTGGGTAGACCCACAACGGCCTTTATACTCGCCTCCTTCACGTATAGAACTCCAGGCATCAGTGAGACGCTGGATCAGAGGGAGATCGCCAGGGAGATCGCCAGGTTCCCAGAGGTTCAGGAGGTTCACATCATCACGGGCGACTGGGACATCCTCATAAAGGTTAAGGCCCGAGACGTCGCCGAGATCGGGCGCTTCGTCGTCGACAAGCTGAGGATGGTGAAGGGGATAGAGAAGACGCTAACCTGCATGGTCTTCGACACGGCTAAGGAGACCCTCGACATACCCCTATAATCGAAGACCCTTTTTATCTCAGCCCCCAGAGGATAACTGTGGATCAAGTCGCCATCCTCTATCATCCAGACCTCATCAACTACGACTTCGGCTTAGGCCACCCCTTCAGGGGAGACCGCTTCCCACGCTTCATGGATCTGCTAAGGTCTAAGGGCATACTGAACCGTGGCGATGTGGATCTCCTTGAGCCGGAGGCCGCTGGGGATGAAGACCTACAGCTCATCCATTCGCCTGCGTATATCAGAATGGTGGAGGTGATGGCTGAGCGGCGTATACCCCTGTCGGCTGACACCCCTCTGAATCCAGGCATAGTTAGGGCTGCGAAGCTGATAGTCGGCTCGGCTCTCAGGGCTGGTGAATTGGTCGCCGAAGGCCGTTACAGGGTGGCTGAGGTCGTCGGCGGAGGCCTCCACCACGCCGGGAGGGACTATGGAGGGGGCTTCTGCGTCTTCAACGACGTAGCCATCTGCGCCCAGGCCCTCATGGAGAGGAGGGGGCTAAGCCGCATACTCATCTTCGACACCGACGCCCACGCCGGAAATGGAACCATGGACATCTTCTACAACGACCCCCACATCCTCTTCATCTCCATACATCAGGACCCGAAAACCATCTACCCTGGCACGGGCTTCATCCATCAAATCGGGGAGGGGGAGGGCGAAGGCTATACGGTTAACGTCCCCCTTCCACCTGGGGCTGATGACCACTGCCTTGAGGTTGTGCTTCAACGTATATTCCTACCCCTCGCAGGGGAGTTTAAGCCTGAGATCATACTCCGTAATGGGGGTTCCGACCCCCACTTCCAGGATGGATTGGCGAGCCTCGGCTTCTCCATGGCTGGGTTGAGGCGTATAGGGGAGGCAGTAGCCGAGGCGGCCTCCGAGGCAGGCTGCGGAGTCGTCGACTTCTGCTGCAGCGGCTACAACCCACAGACGGTCGCCATGGGGTGGCTTGCGCTGCTTTCAGGGGTTGCCGGCTTCGATGTCGAGTTGGAGGAGCCTTCGGAGCCTCCTAGGGCTGGAAGGGGGATATATGAGAGAACCCTTAGAGTTGTCGAGGAGTTGGAGCGTCGCCTAGAGGCCTATTGGAGCCTTTAGGCTTTGAGTCCCCTTAGCCTCCTGGAGATGGTGTAGAGGACTTGGGGTAGAACTAGGGGTGTGAAGACCTTCCAGTATCTCAGCCTCCCCGCCTCCCTCAGAACCTTAAGGCTTCCACTACCCTCCAGGTAGCCCTGGGCGAAGAGTTCGACGAGTCTCTCAGCCCCCTCGAGGGGGTCTAGTGGACTCGCATAGCGCCCTGAGAAGTATAGGAACTCGGCTACATCCCAGGAGGCGTCTCCACCCCTTGATCCCTGCTCCAGGTCGACGAGGATGGGCCTCCCATCGGAGAGGATGAAGTCGTCGGGCTTACAGTCGCCCACCGTCGCCCCGAGGCCGTGGATGGAGGCCAACGTCTCACCAAGCCTATTGACGGCCTCCCCGAATAAATCGGCCCTCCCCCTCAGGATCCTCTTAACAACCTCGACGAAGGAGGATCCCTCAACGTATTCCTTGACCAGTAGGCGATCCCTGAAGCTGGCGTATAGAACCCTTGGGACGGGTATTCCCCCTCGGCTTAGGAATAGCGTTGAGGCGCATTCCCGCTCCATCCGTTCACGACCCGCGATGGCGAAGCCCCTTGTTCCAAGGGTCCAGAGGGCTACAGGCGTCCATTTCAGGCTCGTCCAGTTTGGATACCACTTCACCACGGCTCTACGCTGTTCATCCTCCACCCTGTAGGTGAGTAGATAGACCTCGTTTAGGACTCCGCCGATCCTCCTCAGCTCAACCTCCTCGGCCTCGGCTTCAGGCTCCAACCTTGAGACGAGCTCCTCCACGCTGACGGATTCCAATAGGCTTGTTAGACCTCTAGCCGTGGGGAAGTATAGGAACCTATCCGGCTGGGGGAGACTCCGTCTTGGGAGAGCCTCCTTGACGAGGGGTAGACCCCTCAGGAGGTCGAGGATTCCCCTCACCCCATCGGCGACGAGCTCCCTTATCGCCCTCCTAATCGACTCCAGCTGTTCGAGGGTTCTAGGCCCCCTTCTCAAAACCTCATCTATGTAGCCCTCCTCGATGACGATGTATCCATTCTCCACTCGTATATAGCCCTCCCCCTCCAACTCCCTGAGGGTCTTGAGGAAGCCCTCTGGTGCGCCCCCCTCAACTGTGTTGAGTTCCTCCTCAGCCTGGGGTAGGATGTGGGAGAGGGATGTGAGGATGTCATAGGCGAAGTATCGAGGGTCTATGCGTAGCTCCCTTGAAAGCTCAGGCCTCTCGAGGATGAGGGCCCTAAGGCTCTCCAGGATCTTCCTCCTCCTATAGGTCTTCTCCCACCTTGAGAGATATTCCCCGCCGATGATGGCCCTATAGGGGATGAGGAGCCTCCCAGCGGCGGCGTCCAGCAGCGTTGAGGACTTGACATCCTCCTCGAATAGTCTTCTCCCAACCATGAGGAGGTCTAATCGCCGTTCCTCCAGCTCCACCATACGCCTCCACACGCCCTCATCCTCAAGGACGGCTAGGGCTGTGATCTCCCTGAGAGTCCTCGAAGGCCTATTGTAGGCTAGGGCGACTGCCTCTCCAGCCTCCTCCCTCAGCCTCCCCTCGATCTCCTCCAACATCCTCTTTTAATGTCTCCAACCCTATTTGATTTGCCGCTGTTCTAAACTGTAGATATTAATAGGGTGAGGGGGGATCGGTGGATGTGGATCATCGTCGACTGCTGGCCTACGTGATCTCCGCCCTAGTTTTAGGGCCACTCCTCGTCTCAGCGGTTCCCCTCCTCGCACCGGAGGAGAGGGCTACCATGGCTTCCACTCCAGAAGCTGGAGAGCCGGTTATGAAGGCTGAGAAGCCCAAGATCCTCATCGAGGGGAGGGAGGTAGAGTCCGAGGTCGGCGATGAGGAGACATCGGAGACCTCTGAAATCGAGGGTGGGAGGGGTGGCCTGGCCATACCTCTGCCCCTGCTCTGGCTCCTCGACCTCTCCATAGCCCTATTGGTTTACATCACCGCTAGGCGCCTCATCCTCGGATCCTCTTAACCTCCCCATATATCTCATAGGCTCTCCTCTGAAGCTCCCTAGATGAGGCATTGAAGGATGCCCCAGCAGTCTCCACGATTAGGGAGGCCGTGGCGGAGGCGAAGGCTCCACACCAGGTTGGCTCTCCCCCTCTGAGGCGCTCTATGAGATATGCGGCGAGGTAGACGTCTCCAGCTCCCGTCGGGTCTACGGCCTCAACCCTATAGGCTGGAATCCTATAGGCCTCATCGCCGAGTGAGAGTATCGCCCCCTCGTCGCCTAGGGTGGCGATGACCTCTCCAACGCCGATCCCGTGAAGCCTCCTCAAAGCATTCAGAGGCTCCTCCACACCGGTTATCAGCCTCAACTCTCGGAGAGTGGATTTGTAGACGTCTATGGCTGAGAGGAGTTCCAGGTCTAGCCAGGGCCTCAACACTATCGAGCCGTCGGGTTTTAGGACTCTGAGGTAGCCCTGGGGATCCAAGGCGAGGATGCCAGCCCCCCTCAGCCTTAGAGCCGTCTCCCTTGGAACCTCGCCGATGATCGGAGTCAGCATCACCGCATCCCTTGGGGCATCCCCAACCTCATCTGGCTTTATAGCCTCACATACGGCCTCCACCGAGAGGCGGCGCCGTCCACCTCTATAGTCGAGGACGAATCGAGTCGTCTCGCACCCCTCGACGACTATCGGTTTCAGGCCGAGCATACCAAGCCTGGCCCTAAACCCCCCTGGCAGGTCTCCCCCGATCTTCGTGACGGCGTCGACCTCAAAGCCTAGAAGCCTCGCCGTGGCAGCTGCGTAGGTGGGTGGCCCTCCAATCTGAACTCTGGAGCCATTCTCGGCGATGATCCTATCTACAGCTATATGGCCGACCACCGTTAGACTCCGCACATCATCTTAGAGATCATACGAGGATATTTATAGGAGGCCGCCCTCTACATTGGAGATGCCTAAGAAGAGGAGTAGCGGCGGTAGGTCTAAGGGGTCTAAGGGGCGTTCAGGGGTAGTCCAATG
>JAPDJB010000104.1 GCA_029259285.1 Candidatus Bathyarchaeota archaeon
CCTCAGGACAACCCTGACGGCGTCGACGAGCATCAGCCTCGCCCCAGCCAGGCCCTCAGGCTCAGCCCTCAAGACGGGATGAGATGCATAGAAGCTGTTGAACTTATCAGCCAGCTGGTTGGCGTAGGAGGCGATGGCCTGTGGGCTGAGGGCCTCAACGGCCTCTTGGAAGATGTCGGGGAAGCTGGCTATGAAGTGGACCAGCTCCCTCTCCTTCAAATCCCTCAATAGACCATAGTCAGGTTCAGGTCGATCCCCAGCCTTGCGGAGTATGCTGCAGGCCCTGGCGTGGGAGTATTGGATGAAGGGGGCGCTATTCCTCTCGAAGTCCAGAACCCTATCCCAGTCGAAGACGACGGTCTTCATGGGATCGACGCTCAGCAAGGCATACTTCACAGCTCCATGGCCCACCATCTCAGCGATGCGACGCTTCTCCCCCTCCGGCAGCCCAGGCGACCTCGCATCCACCTCCCTATAGGCGAGCTCCACAGCCTTCTCCACCACCTCCCTGAGGGTGACGTAGCGCCCCAATCGACCGCTCATCTTCAACCCTGGAAGTGTGACGAACTTGTAGGCGTAATGCCGCTGCCTATCGGCGATGTCGAGATGGCCGAGGGCTGCTAGGGCTATCCTAAGCTGAAGCTGGGCTGTGCTCTGCTCGTATCCGATGACGTTGATGACGCGGTCAACCCTCTCAAACTTCCAGAGCGAGTAGGCGATATCCCTCGTCGTGTAGAGAGTCGTCCCATCAGCCCTCACGAGAACGAGTTCAGGTATCTCGTATCGGGGGTTTATGCCCCAACGCTCCTTCAACTTCAAATCTCTCGCCACGGCCTCACAGTCGAGGATTAGAGCCCCATCCTCGAAGCGTGTGTAGGGGGTTCTCCTCAGCCTATCTATCACCTCGTCGACGGCCCCACTCCAGACGAGGTCGCTCTCATAGTCCCAGGAGTCGAAGTGGATGCCGATCTCGCCTAGAGCCTCCTTAAAGCCCTTTAGGCAGTATTCGACGAGTCTCCTAACATCCCTCTTCGCTTCAGGTTCGCCACGCTCATATTCGGCGTTCAACCTTGAGATCGCCCCCTCGGGATCCTCCTCATCCTCCAGGGCCTCCAGGAGCCTATCGAAGAGCCGCGGGTCTCTCTCCCTCAGCTCTTGAGCTGCCGCGGCATAGTGGCTGAGCTGGGCGTTTATCTCGCTGACCCGTGCATAGGCCTTGAGGGCCTTGGCCTCCTCCAGCTCCCTCTTAAGCCTCTTCACCTCCTTGATGACATTCACGGAGGCGTAGATGGTGCCAACCCATAGATCTGGAGGCCCCTTAGGCTCTGGTCTGCCGAGGAGCCTCCAGCCGTAGGTGGCCATGGCCACCTGCCTCCCCATGTCGTCGACGTAGAAGTGTATGACAACCCTATGACCACGTCTCTTCAGCATCCTCGCCAGGGCATCGCCTAGAATCGAGTTCCTGGCGTTCCCGATGTGTATAGGCCCATTCGGATTTGCGCTGGTGTGCTCCACCATCACCCTCTCAGCCTTCTCAGCCTTCAGGAAGCCATACTCCTCATCGAGCTTCAGAGCGGTCTCCAGGGTCAGCTTCGAGAACTCACCTGGATCGGCGTGGAAGTTTATGTAGCCTCCAACAGCCTCCACGGACTCGATGAGCTGAGACGACGATGGATCGAGGGCTGAGGCCAGCTCCGAGGCCAGCTCCTGCGGACTCCTATGCAACTTAGAGGCGAGCCTGAAGCAGATGGAGGTTGATATCTCCCCCATCTCAAGGCTTGGGGGCTTGGAGAAGCTAAGCTCAAGGGGTTCAGGGATGGAGAGCATCCTAAGGCCTCCCTCAAGGAGGCGTCGGCACTCCCCCCTCAGGGATTCCAGCGGATTTGACATCGCCTCCACCTCAAGCGGGCCCGAGGGGATTTGAACCCCTGCTCTCCGGCTCCGAAGGCCGGCGCCTTATCCACTCGGCTACGGGCCCAAGGGTTATGGATGCCATGGAGCATATAGGTTTTAGGCGTAGTAGTAGCGCCCCTTTCTCCGCTGCTCCCTATCGAGTTTGGAGCCCTCCTTATTAACTCTCGGCCTACCTGTCTCTGGGTCTCTTCGGAAGGTGATGCCCACATCTTTCAGGAAATTGTTCATCCCCTCCTCGAGGGTTAGGGGGCTGCTTCCATATCCCTCCCTCGCTGGCTGACCTGTGAAGACTATCAGCCTATCTGCTATGAAGTCTTGGGCGTAGATGTCGTGTTCGACGACGAAGGCTGTCACACCCCTCATCTTCGTTATTCTCCTTATGGCCCTGGCCATGGATAGGCGCTCCTCGACGTCGAGGTAGGCGCTCGGCTCGTCGAGGAGATAGAGATCTGCCGGCCTCCCCAGGCATTCAGCTATGGCCGCTCGCTGTAGCTCTCCCCCGCTCAGCTCGTCCAGGGTTCTCTCCAATAGTCTCCTCACGTTTAGGCGGTCTATCACCTCCACCTGGAACCAATCCTCATCGTAGCGTTCTCCCACCGCCCTCTTGAGGAGCTCCTCAACGGTTCCCTCGAAATCCCTGGAGGGGTATTGGGGCTTATAGCTCACCTCGGCCACCCCTTGGATGATGCCCTCCTCTGGTTCGCGTAGGCCTGCCAGCATCTCTAGGAAGGTTGTCTTTCCCGTCCCGTTTTTACCCAGTATCCCTATCACCTCGCCCTCTCCGATCTCGCCGGCCTCTATGGTGACTTGGAAGCTGTCTCTGCTCCCCCTAAGCCTGCTCCACCTCATTATGGTTCTGGACTTCTGCGGAGGCGTCGGCGGCTTCACATGGAACCTTATTGGGGCGTCCCTGAACCTTATGTTCTCATCTGGTATGTAGCCCTCGATGTAGATGTTGATGCCCTCCCTCACACCATGGATGTGGGAGAAGATTCCATAGACGTCGGGTTCGCCGTATAGGATGTAGATGTCGTCGGAGAGGTAGTCTAACACTGCGAGGTCATGCTCGGCGACGATCACCATCGCCCCCCGCTCAGCAGCCCCCCTAATCACCCTTGCGGCTCTAAGTCTCTGATAGACGTCGAGATGGCTGGAGGGTTCGTCGAAGAGGTAGACGTCGGCCTCGCGGCATAGGGCTGCGGCTATCGCCACCCGCTGCAGCTCTCCCCCGCTGAGGGTCTGGATATCTCTATTTAGGAGATGCCGGATCTCCAGGGCTTCATATAGCTCATCGAGGCGTCCCCCCTCGTCGAGGCGGCTTAGGATCTCGTCGACTTTACCTGAGACTACTTTCGGTATTCTATCGACGTATTGGGGCTTATAGACCGCCCTCAAATCCTCACCATAGAGCTGCTTGAGGTATTCGTGGAGGGGTGTCCCTGAGAAGTGGCTTATGATCTCGGCTTCATCCGGTGGATCATCATAGCGTCCAAGATTCGGCCTCAGCTCTCCGGATAGGATTCTGAGGGCCGTCGTCTTCCCCATCCCATTTCTGCCTAGAAGCCCTATAACTCTCCCCCTTTGAGGTGTGGGAAGCCTGAAGAGGGTGAAGGCGTTTGGCCCGAAGCGGTGGATATGCTCCTCCTCCAACTTGTCTGGGAGATTTACTATGCTGAGGGCCTTGAAGGGGCATTTCCTGACGCAGATGCCGCAGCCCGTGCATAGCGGCTCCAATATGACTGCCTTATCTCCCTCGATCTTTATGGCCTCCCTTCCCAATCTGACCATGGGGCAGAACCTGACGCAGGGTATATCGCATCTATCCGGCCTGCAGCGCTCCCGATCGACTACGGCTACCCTCAAGGATGCTCAGAGTAGAAGGGCGGGAAGTCCTCTTAGACCCTTCGCTGCCAAGCCTAAAGGTGATAGCTCCTCCCCCTCTCCGGATTCTCGACTCTTCTCCCCCTCAATAGCCTTCTATACAACTCTGGATGCTCCGTGTGTATGGGGTAGACCCTCCTCGGATTGATTAGCTCCACGGCCTCTAGGAGCTCCCTTCGACCCATGTGGCCGGAGGCGTGGAGCTGATGTAGCCTCAGCGAGAAGTGGCTAAGCCAGTTTTTCATCAGCTCCTCCTCCAGGGCTTCCTCCTCCACATGTTCGCTCATGCTATAGATGTAGTGGCCTCCCCTGGGTTTGATGTCTATCAGCTCTTGGAAGTGGTGGAGCTCCAGGCAGACGAGGTATTCCCAGGGGCGTCGACGTATCTCCTCAGCGGTGACCATCCTCTCCAGGTAGGGTCTCTCCCAGCGATAGTAGTCCTGCTCCCTGTATCTCCCACTTCTCTTCCTCCTGAAGTAGACTGCGATGTCCTCATCTCTCATGGGGTCTGGTAGGTCTATGTGTTCGTCCTCGACGAGCTTTGAGAGTAGATGAGCAGTCCATGTGGTGATGACCAGCCTGCGCCCCGAGGCCTTAGCGGCTTCATAGAAGGTTCTGAAGCGGTCTGTATCCCTCCTGTTCTGGGTGTAGAAGACCGGCTTTCCCTCGGCCTCCCCCAGCACCCTGAGAACTCCCTCATAGACCTCACCCTCTGAGAGGCCTCCCTCCTCATCGATCTTCGTCCCCTCTATCATGAGGGCTTCAGGCTCAGCCTCGGCAGCGGCCTCAAGGAACTCCTCCGTCATCTCCCCCCTAGGGCCATGTCTACGCAGATCTCCGGTATAGACGATCGAACCCGATGATGTGTGGATGATGAATCCATAGGCCGCTGGAATCGAGTGATCAACATGGATCGGCTTCACCTCCACGTCGCCCATCCTGATCCGGTCTCCGGTTCTGAAGGTCTTGTAGAGATGCTCCCCATAATCCATGTGGCCTACGGTCTCCGAGGCCTCTAAGAAGAGCTTAGTTCCCGAGCCGCAGTAGATGGGGATGGAGGAATCCAGAAACCTTACATAGTCAACGTGATCTGCGTGGGCGTGGCTGATGAAGACCGCATCATAATGGGCCTCCTCATAGGGGATTGAAGAACCCTCCAGGTGACGCTGAGCGTATAACCCCCTCAACGGGGGTATGAGATCAAACTCTAGGAGATCCATCAGCTGGCTATGCCCTCTGGGCTGAAGCCACCCCGCGTAGAAGCGCCTCTCAGCCGTAAAGGAGCGTCCGAAGTCAAGCCACAGCTTGACTTCGCCATCCTCGATGAGTATCCTATTACCCCCAATCTCTCCGACGCCGCCGTGGAAGGTTATGGAAACCATTGACATGGAGAGTTAGGTCTCAACCCCTATATTAGCCTCAACCTTCTCCAATAATTTTTGGTTTAAAACCAAAAAATTTAACATGGGGAGAGCCTAATAAAGGCGATGTCGAGGAAGATAGACCTCGATGAGGTTGAATTCATAACTGAGACCGCCATAACAATCCGTGGTTCGAGGAGGCGAACCACCGTTCCAAGTAGAATCGTCGAATACTTCCAACTGAGGGATGGGGACATAGTGAGATGGATCCTATTCAGGGATGGCTCCTTAATGGTCATACCGAAGCGTCGAGGTGAATAGGTTGGTTAGGAGGGGGAGTAGGAGACTATATGACTTAAGCGAGAGAACCCTAAAGATCAATAGAAAACTTTTCGGAGACTCATTTAGATGCCAATATTGTGGAGAGAAATTTGAAGTTGGCGACGTTGTATATGCCGTATACAACAAAAATGTTAAATGGTATCACAAGAAATGCTATGATCTCACATTATATGATGGCGGATGAACGAGGAGTTATATAAACTTAGGGTGGGAGAATTCTGATGGATTGGAATGCTCCTTATAATGTTCCATCTCCTTTTCATATCCTTCTTCTGTGGACTTATTAATTCCTCTATGGGAATGTGTTATGGCACTATATTGTCTCCAACTCTTCTTCTCATAGGTTATAATCCGATAGTTGTAGTGCCCTCAATTCTTTTCTCCGAGGCCTTAAGTGAGGTCTTAGCAGTGAGCATCCATCACCATCTTGGTAATGTTGACTTCTGCCTAAAGTCGATGGATGAAAGACCAGGTGAATTAGGCTATATTGATGTCTTTAGGCGTCTTTCCAAGGATTTGAAGGTGGCTCTATGCATAGCTTCGCTTGGAATGATAGCGACGATTATAGCTGCCTTAACCGCTATAACAATCCCCAGAATAATTCTCAAGACCTATATTGGAATACTCGTTATCATGATGGGTGTTCTACTTCTCCTCAATAAGCGTCTCAAATTCTCCTGGAATAAGATGATCATCCTGGGCGTATTAAGTGCCTTTAACAAGGGTTTATCAGGCGGTGGATTTGGGCCTATCGCTGTCAGCGGTCAAATAATCTCTGGGAGAGAGTATAGAAGATCGATTGCTACAACCATTCTTTCAAAAGCATTAATATGTATTGTTGGTTTTCTAACATATCTACTTAGATTTAGCCATCTAAAGTTGGACTTAATCTTACCGCTATCTGTCGGTGCTATTCTTGGATCAATCATTGGCCCTCACATAAATCGAAGAATTAAATTTAGAGGTAAAGGTAGATTGATATTAGGTTTCCTCATAATAGTATTAGGCTCATGGACTCTTTTAAGGACTCTAATGATGTAGCTATATATTAGAATCGGCGTTGATGCATAAGATGATGCCCACCAGGATCATAGCCGTCGTTGGATTTAAGGGAGCTGGGAAAACGAGGCTAATTGAGAATCTAGTGGGATATCTCTCATCTAAGGGATATCGGGTTGGAACCTTGAAGCATTCGACGCCGCATCACCCGCTGGATACGCCTGGAAAGGATACTTGGAGGCATAGGGAGGCTGGCGCCGAGGCTTCAGCCGTCATAGCTGATGGACGGGCCGCCATCTTCATCGATCGTCCCCTCTCCCTCGCCGAGGCTCTGGATGTCTTAGGCCCCCTCGACTTCGTCATCTTGGAGGGGTTC
>JAPDJB010000035.1 GCA_029259285.1 Candidatus Bathyarchaeota archaeon
CTATGGACTCGACGAGGCTTGCCCTCACGTCTCTTCACCCCCCGGATGCCGGAGGCATGACGTCCACGACGTCCCCATCCCTGAGCTTGGTGTCGAGGCCCTCCACGAGCCTGTTGTTCACGGCCACCATCAACCCTCGGGGAACGTCCCCGTGGAACAGTCCTCCGAGGGCGTCCATGACGGTCGCCCCGTCCTCCAAGTCCAGCTCGACACGGCTGGTTCCAAGCTGTTCTCTGAACTTGGCGTAGAGCCTGAACACGACCCTCATCCTCACATACCTAACGGGCTGAGGGATGATTTATAGTCTCCCAAAGCCGTCTGGAGGATGTTTATCGAACCCCCCGTCCACTCTATATCCGGGACGGCATGGCACACACGTTCTTCGCCACCACCGTGAGGGGCATGGAGGATGTCTCCGCCAGAGAGGTCTCGTCGATAATCGGCCGCAGGGCGGAGCCAGATGTCGGGAAGGTCTTCTTCCAAGCCGGGTTGGAGGACATACCGAGGGTGAACTACCTGTCCAGGACCGTCCACAAGGTGGCCCTGATGCTCCTGAGGGAGCGTTTCGAAACCCTCAGGGACGTGTACGAGGCGGCCAGGAGTGTTGACTACGCAACGGTCATAAGGCCGGACCAGTCGTTCGCCGTCAGGGCTGAGAGGGTTGGGGTCCACCCGTTCACGAGCGTGGACGTGGCCTCCACCGTCGGACAGGCGGTCATAGACAGCTACATGGCCTCCCGTGGGGTGAGGCTCAGGGTGAACCTGGAGGAGCCGGACGTGGAGCTCCTGTGCCTCGTCAGACACGACGAGCTTCTGCTGGGTGTGAACACGACCGGCGAGTCGCTGCACAGGAGAGGCTACAGGGTTTGGAGCCACCCGGCCGCCATAAGCACGACGCTGGCTTCCTCCATGCTCCTCCTAAGCGGCTGGAACCCAGGAGACGGCCTCCTGGACCCGATGTGTGGGGGCGCTACTATACCCGTAGAGGCGGCCCTGATGGCTTCCGGATACCCTCCGGGGGAGTTCAGGCTCAGAGGACGTGGTTTCGCCTTCACAAGGCTGAGGTTCATAGACCCAGCCTGGCTTGAAGAGCTGAGGAGTGAGGCCAGCAATAGTAACATAGGATCCGAAATACCGTACTATAACCTTCGTGCTCCAAAGAAAGATCCTGCAGTTCTAGAAGTGGCCTCTAGTACCTACAAGTCACGAAAAGTAATCGTTACTGAGAAATCAGAACCCATTTATGAGATTTTATTCACGAGTTACAAAAAAACTAAGGACATAGAGGAGAACGATGTTATGGAACTAGAGAGCATGGATCTAGGATTTGAGATAAGGGCCATGCCGGTTTCCCACTCCGTGCCTGGAGCGGTAGGGTATATAGTGGAGGGCGATACCACAATAGCCTATACGGGGGACTTCAGATTCCATGGAAGGGACGGCCACCTCACGGAGAACTTCTTTAAAAAGGTTAAGGAACTTGCAAGCGTCCTGATAATCGAAGGCACGAGGGTCTCAAGGGAGGAAGACGAATATGTATCTGAGGAAGACGTGTACAACAATATCGTGAGAGTCATGGAAGAATCTAAGAATCTTGTAGTAATAACAATTCCCAAAAGAGATTTGGACAGGTTTCAGACAGTCCTCAGAGCAACAGAAAAGTGCGGGAAAGAGCTCGTGTTAATGCCTAATCAGGCGTTCATATATTATACTGTTGGAAAAGTTACAGGCGAGGATCTGCTAAAGAACGTGGAAATTATGAAGAAACTAGCGAGTAATAGTTGCATATGGGAAGAAATCATGCTAGAGGAATTGGATAAAGAGCCTTTGCATCCGTTTAAGATGGCCAAAAACCTTGAGAACTACGTATTGTGCCTTTCTTACTACGACATGAGGTATCTCCTTGACATAAACCCGCAAGGGGGCACGTACATATACTCCGCGAGTGAGGCCTATGGAGAAGAAGACGTCTTCGACTTCCTAAGGCTGTGGAATTGGCTTAAACACTTCAACTTCGATGTTTATGGGTTCAAGGTAATTGGAGAAAACGAAGTGAAGTTTGATAAGGGATTCCACGCCTCGGGCCATGCCTCTGGGGAGGAAATTGCAAAGGTGATAGACTACGTAGATCCCGACTACATAATACCCGTGCACACGAACAAAAGGGAGTGGTTTGTGGAGGAGTTTGGGAATAAGGTTGTGTTGGATGAAAAGGTGAGTTTGTAATGTTTAGGAGGATTTATAGAAGGAAGATGAATGTTGGGAAGGTAGAAAAAACCGAGAAATGTGATGAGGAGATAACGTTCACCTCCGGATATCATGAGGCGAGTTTCATAGCAGTTAAGGTCATAGTTGAGAAGCTAAAAAAGAACTCTAACAAAATAGAGAAGGAGATTAAGGTGAGCGACTTCCTTTACTACACCCTGGAGTTCCTAAGGGAGGCTATTAAGGAGACAATTGGTGTAGATGTTTCCCATTCAGACATCGTAAACTACGTGTGTCAATGGTACGTAGTTACGGGTGTTGTAGATCGAATCGTTAAGGCGTACAAAATCATAAAAAATGAGGACATTGACCTTGATGAGGACGACCCTTTCGGGAGAAGAATTCCATACTCATTGGAAAAGATCGTGAAGAGGCTAAGACCGCTTGCAAAGAACATGTTTCCAACGGAAAAAACTAGGACGATAACGCTAAGCCTTGACGAGTACTCCCGCGAAATTATCACCGCCGTGGGAGGATTCTTGGGTACGGACCTTTCGGAGACCCTCGAGAGGATATTTCTCTTCGCATCCACGGATGTCGAGAAGCTCGTAAATATGGTAGTATCAATGGCCGCGATAAACACCTTCAGCATGGAGGAACTCATAAGGAAGTTTGAATACAAAACGGGGTTGCTGGAGATCAGGTTATCCCTGTGGGATCCCGTAGATATATGAGGCTTCGCAGGGGGGCGGTGGCCTTTGTTTTCTATTTATTTTCCAGACTTCTGGGACGCGATCTTTGAGGAGTATGTGAAAAAACAGAGTAAGAGGCTTAGAAATCCGCTCTATTCCATATTCTTCAAGCCAGAGACGTTCCTAGTCCCCGTTCCCAAGAACGCACATCTAGGAGCACATATGGTGATCAGAATTCAGATCCTGGAATACTTCACAGACGTCGTTATTAGAGAGAGTCCCGCATCATACGCCCCTAGGAGGCTTTATAGGGAGGACGTGGTGTCTTCGGAGAGATTTATATATGAGAACGCGCCCGCTGGCTTCGATAGCTACACCCTAGAGTTTCCCCTCGAAGGGACGCTTTATGTAAGGACATGTCCGGACTGCAGAGGAACGGGCGTTATAAGGGAGACATGTCCGGTATGCCATGGGACGGGAGAGCTTAGATGCGAGAACTGTGGGGGCTGGGGATACGTGAGGGTAGAGCGCTGGGACTCGTATCGGAACGAGTACGTGACCGAGGAGAGGATATGTGAGCATTGCGGAGGAAAGGGGTATGTGACGTGCCACTATTGCAAAGGCAGGGGTTATATAGAACGCACATGCCCGAGGTGCAACGGCGAGGGAAATATCGCGGAGTGGGAATCATTCGTGATAGAATACGTGGTTACTCAGAGGCCTGTGAGAATAGTAGACAATACGATTCCAGCTGAAGGAGAGTATATGGGGAGGGGGAAGGCGTGCATGATCCCTGTGAATCCCATGCCCTGCGATATACCGCTCAGAGGGTTCTCCGAGGACGAGGCCAGGGAGATCGCTAGTAGGGTTGTAGAAAACTTCGATAGGGAGAACAGCATCAAACTCCTTAGAAATGGCGCTCCCGAGAACATTATAGATGTAGTAGAAAGGTCAAAGCTTGCTTTGGGGGAGGTCTATTTCAGAGCGCTCCGAATTCCGAACGCGATAAGGGTTGGGCTTGGAAGCGTGGAATTATATCCGGTGGCCTTGGCAGAGTTGGATCTGCTGGACTACCGTACTGGGCTGTATATAAAGAGCGCAAAGGCTGTCGTGAGGGGCTATGTTAAGCCCGATATAGAGCTCTCAAAGGAGTTCTTTGAGAGGATCTCTAGGATAAGGCCGGCGAACCTTGCGATGTTTATATCTGGGCTATATTTAATGCTCACGTCCATACTGCTCCAGCTATGGCCTGAGCTTGCCGTGAAGCTTATGCCCCTATTCATGCTCTTGCATCAATACGATCCTACGACGTTAAGCGCCCTTTTCGGGAGTTTTGGGGCGGTATTAGGGCTTTTGGTCCCGTACGTTATCGTCGCGATAAGAAGGCACTTTGTCATACGTAGGATCATAATACTCCCCGTAGACTACACCAAGGTTTTCGAGGCGTTTGAAGGAATGATAAGGTCCCTCGTGGATGCTAGAGATGTAAAAGTATATGTCTCGAGGAAGTGGAGCAATATCGTGGAGATGCTTGAGGAAGGCGGATGTGGACTCGTAGTGGGCTTCTGGACACATCCCTTCTTCGTGTTTAATCGCAAGGAGGGCTACTTGACAAAGTTCGTGAGGCCTGTGGACTGTGAAAGCTATATGGAAAACATCGAGAAATTGGTTAAGAGAAAGGATGTTCGGTGCGTAATAGTCCTTGGGGATAACGTGGCAAAGGTAGGCGACAAGGTCTTGGTGGCCAGGAACGTGAACGAGCTCGTTTTTTGGCTGTCATCTGTGATCGGATACGCTCCAGAGGTCTAATATTTTGTATTGGCTTCGTGAGGTTGTCATCGAGGTTGGCAAACTATATAGCTTGGGTCTGGGAGAGATAATGTTTGAGTAAGGTTGATATCTTTTAGAATTTGAGGAGGGAGGCGTTTGGGATGGCTTATAGGGAGTATTGGCCAATTTATATCGTGGACACGGACATACCAGATTGGCTGGAGAAAATTTTAGTGAAAGACCCTTTGTGGTTGCTTCCGTATGAGGGAAGTATTGCAAGAGCATCTCTTCTGGCAAAAATAGCGTTTGTGGAGAAGGACTTAGTTGATAGATACTGCAAGAGGTGCTCAATATCCCCAGAGGTTATAGGGGCCGTAAAAGAGAAAGTGAAGAGATTAAAGGACATAGCATTAAGATCTGGCAGAAATTACAATAGGATACGCGATGAGATTAGCGAGATAACAAGGTTTCCATGGGAGAAGTACTGTATAAAAATACCGGCAGTAGCGTGCTTCGTTTCCCAGGGCGTTATGGAATTAAACACCATGGGGAAGCCAACAATACTGGTTTCACCGGAGAGAGTTGAAGAGATTTCACAGAGGCTTTGCAAAATAGACAACGACTTTAAGAGATGGATGTGTTCAGAAGGATGCTTTCTGAGAACAACAATTGCACATGAGATCGTTCATAGCTATCACTATCATGTATGCGAGCATAATTCTCCAAGAGAAGTGCTCAGGTCGTCCATTTCTGATGGATATTATACGCTGGGCGAGGAGATGTTGGCAACAGCATATGAATTACTTGAGTCGGAAATAAGATATCCTCACTTCTGCTCTATCAGAGAAGTGCTTGTCAAGAATATTCTTAGCGAAAGACCCTTAGAGTATAAACTCGGAGTAGCGCTCTTTAAAGTTGATTACATTCTAAGAAGAAGACCATGTAGGCTCTCTGATAGGCTCTCTGAAATGTGGGTACGAAAACCCTCAAGTGTTCATATGATGTATATAGGACTAGTACGTGTGTTGGGTATTAGGAATGCTCTTGACAGGCATCTGTTCACATTGATCAAAGAATCAATTCAGAACAAGGATTACATAAACGCGTGGAAGCTTATGCTGTTAGGTTTCATAGATCTTTTGGAGAGGTGGGTGATTTTATCGGGATCGAACCTATGAAAGAAATTATCGAAAGGATATTAAATTTAGAGAGGAGATACCGTGTCTATAGAACGCCAAAGAGGATTCACAGGAAATTTCCAGGCGTATACAGCGGCAGGGCCTACTTGGAGATACCGTACCATGCTATTGTTGTTTTTGATGAAAGCGCTTCCGAAAATTGCGTTCAAAGAGTATTGGCTACCCTAAAGGTTTTGAGGGAAGTCCATGAAGTCATAGGAGATGTAGCTATTATAAAGCTCAGTGAAGAGGGAAACGTGTATGTGAAATATGTTACCGACACCCAAAGGATTATGCCAGCAAAGTCTCTAAATGATTTACACAAGAGCAAGGAAGAGTTTTTGGACGTTATTGATAGAGTCCCTCCAAAAATTAATCACAGGAAGCGATGGTATATCATATTTTAGAAGATTGCCAGAATTATCAACTTATAAGGTTCAGGTAAAATATGGAACACATGAAGAGGAAGTTTACATGAAACCTGATGGAGAAGTTGAGATAAGGCTTAGCGTTTTCAATGGTGGAAATATTCAGGCATATCTACACTTTGTCTTGATCTTCAGTATTCTGGCAGTTATCTTGTTGATCTCGGCTAAGCTGATTCTATATGTGAGATCTGCATTAAGATAGGTTTAGTGATCATGCTCTTTCTGGAAAGATAAGTAGGAGATGATACATGAGATTATGATTGTTATAATTATCCAATACGTTATCGAGATCATGGGATTCAATTTAATCCAAGATAAGGGTAAGCACCTCGCCCCATTAACGATCAGATTGTATATCACGCCGTTGAATAGTATGTCTGGGCTAGTTATAGCTCCTAGAGTCGATGTCGCGACGGAGTAAAATACAATGACGAAGAGTGGGAAGATTTTTAGCGGGTCACAGTCTCTGATTTTCTCATCTATCATAAGTGAGAGTGGGATGGAGAATGTTGGAATCAATGGAATGAGGAACCTTGGGCCGAAACTGCTTCCTCCCCATGGG
>JAPDJB010000143.1 GCA_029259285.1 Candidatus Bathyarchaeota archaeon
GATGAACAAGCTGTTTAATTCCTTCATAACTATAGTGTTGCTTCTCGATAAGCCCCTTTACTATTTCGGTAAAGAGCTTCAACTGCCTATCCTTAACGATCAGCCGGCATCCATCTTCTAGAAACCGCAGTAGCTTACCGTTAAGCTCCTCTATCCACGATATACAGCCATAAGTTTTCCTGACCGGGCTTCTTAATAATCCTACCACAGCCTAAAGCTCTTCTAAGAAATTCTAGAACTTCCCTGTTTCTCTGAGTCACGCTAAACACTGGGTCTATTCTGACACCATAGCGGACATCTCTCTGAACCTTGATGCTTACTGAGAAGCTTCCATCAGCGTCTATAAAACCTGAAACATATCCTTTCGTATAATCCTCACTCAACACTACTAATGTTCATACCATCAGAACTCTCTTAAATCTATTCGACGGCGAGGCAGCTCCGTTGAGAGAGTCAGAGTTACTCCCGGCGTTTAGCGGCCCTTAGCCCGGTTGGACCCGGGTTTTAGGTACCGGCACTGGCCAGGATTCAGCAGCCGTACACACCCTTTCGGGCTTGCGGCTACCTATGTTTTTATTAAACAGCCGGGACCCCCCTGTCACTGCGACCTGCCGCGCCAGCCTCGTGGCCAACGCAGCAGGCACCCCTTCTACCTAGGGTACGGGGCCAGTTTGCCGAGTTCCCTCGCCTGGAGTACCCCGACACGCCTTAGGCTTCTCACCCAGGGCACCTGTGTCGGTTCTGGGTACGGTTGCGGGGGATCCCTCCCCAGGCGCTTTTCAAGGGCTCCAGGGTTCGGCCGAACCCCCCTAAGGCGGGAGGCTATTCCTGCCTTCGCCTGGTTCTCACCATTACGGTTCTCCCCAGGCTTCAGCAGTTAAACAGGGCGACAGCCCTGCTCGGCCTACCCCGAAGCGTCACGCCCGGGGCCTAGCGTCGCCGCATGTACCCCCGCAGCACGGGAATATTAACCCGTTTCCCCTTCGGCCAGCTATGTTAACGCTGGCCTTAGGACCGGCTAACTCCCGGCTGACGACGCATCGCCGGGAAACCCTTGCCCTTCCGGCGGTCGGGATTCTCACCCGACTACGCTGTTACTACCGCCGGGATCTGCAATCCCGATCGGTCCACAGGACCTCACGGCCCTGCTTCTGCCCAATCGGGACGCCCTCCTACCGAACTGCCCCTATCCGGGGCAGCCCTGGGGTATCGGCGGCTGGCTTAGACCCGTCCATCTTCGGGGCCCTAAGCCTCGGCGGGTGAGCTGTTACGCACTCTTTAAAGGATGGCTGCTTCTAAGCCTACCTCCCCGCTGTCTTAGGCTTAGGACGCCCTTCCGTTTGTCACTTAGCCAGCACTTAGGGGCCTTAACCCCAGTCAGGGTTGTTCCCCTCTCGGGGCACGGGCTTAACCCGTGCGCCCCATCTCCCGGGTTCTACGGCGCCGGCGGATTCGGAGTTCGATAGGGAGGCGAGGCCTCCTCGGCCCCTTACCCCCCAATCGGTGCTCTACCCCGCCGGCCGCCTCCCCCGGGGCTATGCTGCGGCATACTTCGGAGGGAACTAGCTATCACCGGGCTAGATTGGCCTTTTACCCCTAGCCCCAGGTCAGGGGAGCGAGCTGCACGTCAGCACCCCTTCGGGCCTCCATCAGGCTTTCGCCTGACTTCACCCTGCCCAGGGCTAGATCACCCGGCTTCTAGCCTCACCCGCGTGACTCCGGGCCCTTATCGGACCCAGCGCCTCACCGGCCAGGGGCCGGCTGCGCGCCTTCGGTTTCCCTACGCCTCCGGGCTTTACACCCTTAAGCTCGCCACGCGGGTGAACTCCCCGGCCCGTGTTTCAAGACGGAGCGTGCGACCCTGGTCCCCTCCCCTCGTACTACCGCGTCGCCGCGGCCTCCTTCGGGGAGGTTCAAGCCCTTTCGGGCCGCACACGTCTGTAACTGCCTGGTTTCAGGCTCTTTTCACACCCCTCCCGGGGTTCTTTTCAGCTTTCCGTCACCGTACTAGTGCGCTATCGGTCTTGGGGTGTATTTAGCCTTGGAAGTTAATGTCTCCCAGATTCACGCGCCAGTCTCAAGGCGCGCTACTCCGGAAGCCGGCCCATCCCCTCTCGGCTTACGCCTACGGGGCTATCACCCTCTACGGCGGAGCTTTCCAGCTCTCTTCGGCTTCGTCGAGGAGGGGGCGGCCAGCCCCTCTACACCACATCCGCCGAGACTCCTCGCCTCGGCGTTCGGTTTGGGCTCTTCCCCTTTCGCTCGCCGCTACTCAGGGAATCCCTATTGGTTTCTCCTCCTCCCCCTACTGAGATGTTTCACTTCGGGGGGTTCCCGCTCCTCACGGAGCACCGGCCCGAAGGCCGGTAGGAAGTCCCATTCGGGCATCCCCGGATCGAAGGCTGCCTGCGCCTACCCGGGGCTTATCGCAGCTTGCCACGCCCTTCGTCGGCACCCAAGCCGAGCCATCCACCAGGCAGCGTCGCATGTCAGCGTAGCCGGGTTCCACAGCTGGAGTCGGAGGCCTATGCACGGCCCTCATCGCGGCGGAGGGCGAGCGCCACGCCGCTAGGCCCTTCATCCCCGACCCCTCCGATCGGGGACTGCATCAAGGAAGTTGAGCCGAGCGCCCCCTTCGTCTCCTTTCTTAGGAGGTGATCCGGCCGCAGGTTCCCCTACGGCCACCTTGTTACGACTTAACCCCCCTCACGGAGCCCAGGTTCGACGCGGCCAACCTTCGACCGCGCCTCACCCAGACCCCATTCGGGTGGTTCGACGGGCAGTGTGTGCAAGGAGCAGGGACGTATTCACCGCGCGATGGTGACGCGCGGTTACTAGGCATTCCACGTTCACGAGGGCGGGTTGCAGCCCTCGATCCCAACTGAGGTAGGGTTTAGGGATTAGCTCCCCCTTTCGGGGTCGCAGCCCTCTGTCCCTACCATTGCAGCCCGCGTGTGGCCCGGGGGATTCGGGGCATACTGACCTGCCGTCGCCCGCCCCTTCCTCTGCCTCATCGGCAGCGGTCCCCCAAGAGTGCCCGAACCCCTTTAGGGTTCGGGAGCAACTTGGGGCGCGGGTCTCGTTCGTTGCCTCACTTAAGAGGACACCTCACGGCACGAACTGGCGACGGCCATGCACCTCCTCTCAGCTCGTCTGGCAAGGCCTTCAACCTGGCCTTCATCCTGCTGTCGCCCCCGGTAAGGTTCCCGGCGTTGACTCCAATTAAACCGCAGGCTTCACGCCTTGTGGTGCTCCCCCGCCAATTCCTTTAAGTTTCAGCCTTGCGGCCGTACTCCCCAGGCGGCGGGCTTAACGGCTTCCCTGCGGCACTGAGGCGGCCCATGGCCGCCCCAACACCTAGCCCGCATCGTTTACGGCTGGGACTACCCGGGTATCTAATCCGGTTCGCTCCCCCAGCTTTCGTCCCTGACCGTCGGGCGCGTTCTGGCCGGCCGCCTTCGCCACTGGTGGTCCTCCCGGGATCAACGGATTTCGCCCCTACCCCGGGAATACCGCCGGCCTCTCCCGCCCCCTAGCCCGGCAGTATCCCCCGCAGCCCAGCGCTTGGGACGCTGGATTTAACGAGGGACTTACCGGGCCGGCTACGGACGCTTTAGGCCCAATAATCGTCCCCACCACTCGAGGGGCTGGTATTACCGCGGCGGCTGACACCAGCCTTGCCCCCCTCTTATTCCCCCGGCTGTTTACACCGGGGAAAAGCCGCCTTCATCAGGCGGCACTCGAGGTAGCCCCATCGCACTTGCGTGCATTGTGGAGGTTTCGCGCCTGCTGCGCCCCGTAGGGCCTGGGCCCTTGTCTCAGTGCCCATCTCCGGGCTCCCGCTCCCACGGCCCGTACCGGTCACAGGCTTGGTGGGCCGTTACCCCACCAACTACCTGATCGGCCGCAGCCCCATCCTTGGGCGCCCATGGACGACGTGGGCCCATGGGCCTTTCGGCGTGGGACCCTTCCAGGCCTCCACACCTATCGGGGATTAGCCCCAGTTTCCCGGGGTTATCCCCGTCCCAAGGGTAGGTTGGCCACGTGTTACTGAGCGGTGCGCCACGCCTCCGCCATGGTCCGGAGGCGTACGACTAGCATGGCTTAGTCCCACCTCGATAGCAGTGGGGTCCGACGGGATCAATCGGAGTCAGCCGCAAGGCCTTCGGAGTGGCGGGGGCGCTCGGCCCATCTCCGACCTGAAGGCGTGACGCCCTCCTCAGGTCGTCATCTATGTTTCCGCCCCCGGAGGCACGGCCCTCACCCGCAGGCTTCGCCTCAGTCAGGCCGTAACCGCCGCCAGGGAGGGGCGGAAGGCTTATCGCCAAACAATCCCTCTTGTCTGAGAAATAAAAACGTTGCGTTAAGCCTCTAAACCCTTTGAAACTATTGCTCCCTCTCCCTCTCCGGCTCCTCCTCGCCTTCCTCAGCTCTCTCCATGCTTTCCAGCCTTTGGAGCTCCGACTTGAGGAACTCCTTATACCTGGCGTAGAGATTCCTCCTGATGCCCTTGGAGCTCTCCTTAACGATGTCGTGGACGACCTCTGACAGAAGCATGAGCCTATTCAGAGCCTCCTCGGCCAGCAGCTTACCCGTCGTGATGGCTGAGAGGCCGAGCCTCGTCACCAATCTGATCTGTCTCCAGAGCTGATCCTGCAGCGGTAGATACTGCTCCAAGGCCTTCTCACCCTTAGGGGTGATGGCGAAGCGGCCTCCCTCCACCTCCTCGATGAGTCCCTCCCTCACCAGCCTACCGAGTAATGGATAGATCAACCCAGGTGAGGGTCTCCACTCACCTCCACTCCTCTTCTCGGATTCCTCTATGATCTCCTTACCCGTCATCGGCCTCTCCTTCAACAGCCTCAGCACATATATCCTCGTGAAACCCCTCGGCATCACACCCATGACGCTTCTCACATCGCCCACCGCTCTCTATATCTCTAAAGAAATATTTAAGCATTATCTCTAAAGATAAAGACCGCACATCTCTAAAAAGCGGAATCCCCTCAGATTTAAATAGTAAATACCCCACATCTTCCCATCGGCGATGAGATGAAGGTGTTGGTTCTGGGAATAGGGAAGATGGGCTACGGCATCCTAAAAGACCTCGTAGCCCAGCCCCACGTCTCGGAGATAGTGGCCGGAGACTTCAACGTCGAGGCCGCCAAGAGGGTTGTGGAGAAGATCGGCAGCGACAAGATCGTTGAGGTTAGACGAGTCGACGTCACCGATAGAGCTGGAACGGTTAAGCTGATGAGGGAGGGCTTCGACGTGGTGGCCAGCGCCCTACCGAGGCCGGTCTGCGATGCGGCTGCCGCAGCGGCCATCGAGGCTGGGATAGGCTACGCGGATGTCGCAGCCTCCTTCCAGACCATCTTCAACCTCGACGATGCAGCCAAGAAGGCTGGAGTCGTCATCGTCCCCCATATAGGGCTTGACATCGGCATAGACCGAGTTCTATGCGGCGTCGGCGCCAGAAAACTCGACAAGCCTGAACGCTTCCACGTATGGTGTGGAGGCTTCCCACAGAAGGGGACACCTGGATACAACAATCCATTGAAGTATAAGATAAGCTGGTACTGGCCCTTCGCCGTGAGGACGAACATCGGGGCAGCTAAGGTCTTGAAGGATGGGAAGATGGTTGAGATACCGAAGCTGAGCGATCCAGAGCAGATATGGTTCCCAGAGCCTATAGGATGGGTTGAGGCCTTCACGACGGGCAATCTCCTCGACGTCGTCGAGCACCTCGGCCTCGAAGGCGTGAAGGACGCCTGGTCTAAGACCCTAAGATGGCCTGGACACTGCGAGATATGGAGGAAACTGAGGGAGCTCCACCTCCTCGACGAGGAGCCGATAGATGTGAAGGGGGTTAAGGTCTCCCCAATAGACTTCTTCATCGCCCTCGGGGAGAAGACGCTGCAATATGAGCCTGGAGAGGGGGACGCCGTCTGCCAGAGGGTTGAGGTCTCAGGCATCAAAGACGGGAAGCCGGCGGCCTACATCTATGAGTTCATGGACTTCTACGATCCCGTCGAGGATATCACGGCCATGGCCAGAACGACTGGCTTCCCCTGCAGCATCGTCGCCCAGATGATCGCAAGAGGAGAATTCAAGGAGCCAGGTGTCATACATCCAGTGAAGATCGGATACGATGAGAAGCTGGCTGACAGATTCCTCTCGGAGCTCGCCAGGAGAAATATAAAGATCACGGAGCACTTCAAGACGCTTTTAAATTAGCCTCCCCACACTCTCCTCAACACCCGTAGCGCATTGAGGCCCACAATCCTTTTTATCTCCCATTGGAGTATCCATGCTTAACCAGCCATCGCACGGCGCTCCCAATAGCCTCATTTGGATTCGGCTTCGGATAATGGCCGAAGCCTCCCTCCTCATCTCAGCCCTCGCCTTATACAGGTATGCGAAGAAGTTCTGACACCATTGTTCGGCTGCTCCGCCTCAAGGGGAGGCCGCCCTCGAAGGGTTCGGGAGCCTTAAGCTCCAAATCCGATGGATAAAGCTCCCTGTAGGCGTCTCTGATGATGGGTATCTCAAGCCTCTTGGAGGGAGTCCCATCCTCATGGCCTTAGAGACCATAGAGGTTTGTCACAACCTATTTAGGTTTTCATTCTCCCCCTATATGGGTTGCCTAAGAGGATCGCCCAATGGGTGAGGAGGCCCAGGAATCTCTGGGTTAGGGAGCTTTTGTCCTCTGATCCAAGCTTCGGCCTCGACCTCGACTATACGGCTGAGGAGCTGAGGTTGAGGTCTAGGCCTGGAAGTCTCTGCGCCGTCTGTAAGGGTTCTAAGCTCCTCTGTGGCAGAGCCC
>JAPDJB010000095.1 GCA_029259285.1 Candidatus Bathyarchaeota archaeon
CGGCGAAAAACTCGGCCAGCCCGAGGGGGCTGGGGCCCATGGAGGTGCAGCGATATGCGAGGAGACGGGTCGCGGGGGATAAAGTGGAGTCGGAGCAGAGTGGGAGGATCTTCGAGTTCCTTTGGTGGATGAAGAAGCAGGGATATAGTGATTCCTCAATTAAGTCGAGAGGTGAGATCCTAAGGAGGCTCGTAAGGCTGGGTGCAAATCTCCTTGATCCAGAGAACGTCAAGGAGGTCATCGTCAGCCAGAGGAATTGGAGTCCAGGGAGGAAGGCGAATGTCGTTTACGCATACGATCTATTCGCTAAGTGGGCTGGTTTGAAGTGGAATCCTCCCAAGGTGAGGGTTCCAGAGAAGCTGCCCTTCATCCCCCTCGAACGTGAGATCGACGACCTCATCGCAGGCTGCTCAAAGTACATAGCCCTCGCCCTCCAGATAATGAAGGAGACTGGAGCCCGAGTCGGAGAAGTCTTCAACCTGAGATGGATAGACATAGACTTCGAGAGTAGAACCCTGAGGATAACCCCTGAGAAGGGAGGGAAGCCTCGTATCTTCAAGATGAGTGGCAAACTAATCAACATGCTGAATCAGATTCCGAGAGAGGGGGAGAGGATACTCAGCCACTACAGCAGCCTTAACAGCATGAGGAGGGTCTTCGAGAGGCAGCGTATGAGGATAGCGCATAAGCTGGCGAATCCCCGTCTGCTGAGGATAAGCTTCCACACCATCAGACATTGGAAGGCGACGATGGAGTACCACAAGACGAAGGACATCCTCTATGTAATGCAGCTACTAGGCCATCGAAACATTCAGAACACGCTGAAATACACCCAGCTGGTGAAGTTTAGGGAGGAAGATGAGTTCATCTGCAAAGTGGCGAAGACGCCTGAGGAGGCTCAGGAGTTGATAGAGAAGGGTTTTGAGTATGTCTGCGAGATGGATGACCTACTCTTCTTCAGGAAGAGGAGGTGAAGGTGTCACCGGTTTATCCGTGGCGCCGCCGGACGGATTTGAACCGTCGACCATCCGGTTAACAGCCGGGCGCTCTACCAGGCTGAGCTACGGCGGCTCCATCCACTAATGATGGATATCCAATAAAAGATTTCTTCCCAGCTATGGATATACGATGGTCTTCGTGGCTGTCACCCCATCCCAGGTATGGCCGTCCTTCTCGACGTTGTCGACGGTGAAGGTGTATGTATGGGGCGTCCATCCCCAGATTATTGGGGAGTTGAAGGTGCATCGCCCATATTCATCTGTTATCCTCTCCTCCTCCCCTGAGACGTCTCCGCTCCAATATCCATGGACGGCCACCCCCTCTATCGGGTTGCCGTAAACATCTGTGATCGTTACGGTGGCCGTCACCCAGTTGTATCTCCAGAACCACCAGTAGTCATAGTGGCCCACCAGCTCTAGGGACTCTATCCGCAGTGTGGAGCCCTCTATGAGGCGGACTTCTAAGACGTCGAATTCACCCCAGTTCCCCTCGGAGTCCTGGGCATGTATCCAGAGATAGTTGACCCCTGGGCTTAGCTGCCCAGAGTTGATGGAGGCCTCAACCCACTCCATGGATTCATTTAGACTCCCATCGACGGGTGTCATCTCGATTCCCGAGCCGTATAGGGGTTGACTGGGAGGTGATGTGGTGTTCGTTATGAAGTACTCCACGGATGTAATTGTGGAGTTTCCATTCCATCGATCGTCGGCCATACAGCTTATGGTGGCCTCCCCTCCAGGTGTTATAAGGCTTGGATCAGCTGCAGCTCTCTTTATGTAGGGGCCGAGGATGTCGCCCTCCAGTTCCTTAAGTTCACCGTAGGCGCTGACGGTTATCCCCCGATTATCCCTCGCCACCACCCTTATCCAGGGTCTAAGCTGGCTGAGGATGAGGTCTATCAGCCTCAATAGGCCTCCAGTCTCGGTCTCAGGGGTTACGATGCAGAGGGGGGAGGAGTGATCGAGGCGTGGCCTAACCTCGGATAGGAGCTTCGACCAGGCGTCGAGTCGCTTTCCATCGAGGTATGTTGACTTGACGTCGTCGATGAGGTTTAGAAGCTCCTCCTTGGAGCCTGTGAAGTTCTCCTCTGGGATCGCCGAGACCTCAGCCCTCAACTCGTCGAGGTTTCCGGTTATGTTCCCTAATTGGGTTGAGTAGACTACTAGGTGTCTGCCATCTCCTATGTATCTAACCGATGTGACGGATGTTTTATTCATATACCTATGATCATTTGTTCTATCGTAGATCTCGAAGTAGATGTTTATGAGGGGGCGCTCCAAGGGGCCTACTGGGTTTCCCCTCTCCCTCACCATGAGGAGTTCGAAGGCCGTCTCCTCGCCATCCGTCTCGATGAGCCTCCCAACCGTGGCGTTCAGCTCTATCTCGATCCGCTGCCTGAAACCCCTGAAGCCCTCGGAGGTTACGTCTATGGAGATGGAGGCCCCAGCCTTCGAGTATCCCCTGCCGTCTATGCCTCCCCATTTACAGGTGAAACTCGGCTCTGAGATGTTTAGAACGACTCCGAGGGCGGGATACCGCTCTAATGTGTCTAGGAGCCATTTATCTAAGATCTCGTAGCCTCCAGCCTCCGCCTCGGGGTAATCATCGAGATCTGTGTAGTTCTGGTAGAGATGAGTCTCAGCCTTATAGCTCAGTCTCTTCGATGCATCTGCCAGGGCTATGGCTAGGGCTGATCGGCTGCTATAGGTGATCTCCAATATGGCACTCCTGAACTTCGACTCTGGAAGCTTAAGCCTCAGCATCACCGTCCCCGAGAGTAGGAGGGAGGTGGCTAGGAGCATCGCCATGATGATGAGGGTGGAGACGATGAGTATCTGACCTCTCCCCTCCATCGCTTAACACCTCACGGCTTCGATAGGGTCACCTTGATGACGACGATGTCATGCTCCACCTCGTAGATGAGATCCTCAGCTATCGCCGTGTAGATCTCCTCCAGATCCTCGGCTGAGGGCGAGTAGTAGTAGCCGTCGGTCTGTATCTCCTTGAGGAGTTCCTCATCTAGGTCGTCCTTAGCTCCTAGGCCGATGGTGTAGATTCTTATACCCTTCTCCTGAGCGACCTTCGACTTGTTTAATGCATACTCCCTCGCATACTCCTCATCTATCGGCCTGTTAGCCCTCCCATCTGAGAGGAGGATCATCGCCCAGATGGCGTCCTCCCTCCCATCGTTGTCGAAGAGAGATGTAGCGTCGGCGATGGCATCCCCGATGTTGGTCCAGCCCGAGGGGGCTAGGTTCTCGATCTTCATCTTCACATACTCGTAATCGTAGGTGAGCTCCACCTCCACGTTAGAGATAGTTCCAAAGGAGACGAAGCCGACTCGATCCCTGGAGCCGTTGAGGTTGTCGATGAAGTTACAGGCAGCCCTCTTGGCGTAGTATATCTTGCTATATTCGTCTCCCGGTATTATATCCTTCATGCTGCCTGATCGATCGATGACTAGTACCACATCGATGGGAATCTTCTTCTCCAGGACTATTGGATAGGAGAAGGTGTAGACGCCCTCCAGGGAGACAGATGACCGAGCCTTAAACTCATCACCGGAGATGTTAGAGGCGTTTCCCAGCATCTCGCCGGAGGTTAGGCTGTAGATGGTGATGTTATAGAAAATGCCTGGGGGCAGCATCGTCTTAATCAGCTCGGATAAGGCCTCGGAGCTTGACTCGCCCATCACTATGAGCTGGAGATTCTCCTCGCTTCCGATCACCTCCATTAGATTCCTAGCTAGGAAATGGAGTTCAGGCTCATCCTCCCTAGAGACGATGTTGATGGAGGATGAGAGGAAGTAGTGGCAGAGGAGGATGAGTGAACAGGCGATGAGGGCTTCAATGATCCGCATCTGACCCCTACGCCTCAAGGCTTCACCTCCATATCGTCAACCTGAAGAGGTAGCTTAGCCCCCCAATGTCGACGAGGCGATAGGTGGATTCAGCCTCATACCCCGAGATGGATCCCATGGAGGATGTGAGATGACCTATGATGGCCTCAGCCTCCTCAGGCCAGGAGGCGAAGGAGATCAGGCCGAGGTGGCCTACACAGAGCAGTAAAACCTCGCCGTCGCCCTGGAAGTTGAGGGTGCAGACCCCGAATCTATCGGTGACGTTATAGGTGTACTCCACACCCCTCAAATCGCCGCTGAGGATCTGGGTGATCGTCGTATAGTTCACCGTCTCCAGCGCTATGCCTCCGAGCACCGCTGTGACATTGGCGTTGATCACCGGCGTGCCCCAAGGATCCCTCACGTAAACCTTGAAGCGGCCTGGGGATAGCTGCTCTATCTCAACTTCATAGGTGGGTTTGATCTCTATGGAGAGGTAATAAGCTGGATCTATGCCTAGAAGCTCCCTGATGTCATAGGGGGAGAGATATCCATTTTCCCCCTCCCTCAGCCGCCTAACCTTGAGGGGGTCTAGCTGATAGGATTTCAACGCATTCTCTAGGGCTAGGCCCAAGGCCTCAGGCCTATCGACGCCTCCACCCCAATCTGGAGGTCTACCTGGGGAGAGGAGGAGTATCTCTATGATCTGGTCAACCTTCTCAAGCCCCGTCTCGGCCTCCAGGGTTCTCACCTTGTCGTAGATGAGGTTTGACGCATAGCTCATCGTGGTTCCCAGGATTAGGAGGACGATGATGCCTGCGGTTAGATACTCCAGGGTTGTCTGCATCACCCCTCCCCCATCAATCCTAGGCCGATGATGATGGAGTCGCCGCTCCTCCAGCACCAGGCGACGATGGTGAGGACTCCACCCTCATCGTCGACGCTCTCCAGCCTCGACATCAAGGTCATGTTATATGGAGGGGTGACATCCTGATCCGAGTAGATGGAGATGGCGTCAGCAGTCCAGGGGAGATCGACGGCTGAGTAGAGGTCTGCCCTATCCCTCGAAAGTATTATGGAGACGAGGGAGACGTCGCCACCCCGTTGTATCTCGGTGAGAGTGATGTTGTAGGGCTTCCCCCCGATGAATCGGGGTATGTCAAGCCTCTTAACCATGAAGACCTCCCCCTCAGCCACCTGGGCCACAACAACGAGGTCTATGAAGTTGGAGGCGACATACTCTGCGACCTGCCTCAGCTGAGCCTCATAGGCCTCCTCGCTGAGCTTGGCGTAGAAGCCGTCATAATAGGCCTCTACGGTGAGGAATATGGAGATGAGGGCGATGGTTCCCAGGACGTGGGGTATCACCGTTGAATCCGGCATCTAGTCACCTCCAGTAATCGAAACCCTCATCCCCACCACCCTTAGGATTAGGAGGGTGAGATAGGTGGGGTTGCCACCCATCTCACTCAGCTTGATGGAGTCGCATCCATCCCCAGTTGAGGAGGTGATCTCAACGTCGCCGTCGAGTAGCAGGGTCTCGGTTTCAACGCCCTCATTCTCGATGAGGATGACGAGCTTATTCCCAGGCTTGAACTCCCCCATCTTCAGCTGAACCACGATAAGCTCCACGGTGTTGTGGGGGACGTAATCCGAGCCGTTGTAGAGTTTTATAACACCCGTGTAGATGTAGAGCACCCTGCTATAGTCGAGGGTTATGAGGACGTGGAGGGGCTTGGAGACGTGGATCCGCCCGATATAGCCGTCGCTAGGTGAGACCAGGGGGTCTCCCCCACCCCTCACGTCGTATTCATAGCTGCCTGATAGTCCTCTACCCCCCTCGATCCTGATGATCTTCATCTCATAGCTGTAATTATAGCAGCTGTCAGCTCCCCGAATGGTTAGATTTAGGACCCCTCCATCTGCGAAGCTTGGCATAACCTTCGAGAGGCTGGTTCTGAAGACGAGGGATGAGCCAGGGCTGTGGAGTAGCCCCTCTATATTCTCATCTATCGTCTCTAGGAGGCCCTCAGCAGACTTCAGCTCTGACTGGGCGATCTGGAGGTTTAGGAGGTCGCTGGAGAGATATGAGGCGATCAGCATGAGGCTTAGGAGGAAGGAGCTGAGGAGGATCGTTGAGATGAGATTGGTGTAGCCCCTATCCATCTGATCACCCCATGAAGTTTAGGGAGAGGAGGCTGGAGGCAGCCCAGATCCCGAGTAGGGAGATTATCACGAGGATCGCTGAATGCTTGAAGCCCGCCGACACCCTGTTCGAGCATCCCAGCTTACCCGTTGTTAGGCCGAGGATGAAGGAGTGTAGTACCAGCGGCGTGAGGAGAACCTTCCTCAATGTGACCTGGGGTATGCCCAGGCCTCCGAGGGAGGTGAGATTCGCGAAGAATCTGAGGAAGATGACCGTCGTCGAGGTCAGCAGTATCGCCCCGATGTAAGGGATGAAGGTTAGGGGCGCCAGTAATCCCCTCCTCTCCTGTTCTAGATGGCCCGTCCTCTCCACGAAGTCGGCGAGGGTCTCAAGGGTCTCCTCCGTTCCACCTCCGATCTCTATGGCGTCGATGAGGAAGTAGATGATCACCTGTGAAAGCCAGTTTCGAACCCTGTCCCTGAACTCCTCGAAGATGCTTCTCAGAGACATCCCCCACCTCAGCTTGAGGGCGATGCTCCTGAGATGCGGCGTAAACTCCCCATAGTCCTTCTCGCTTAGGGCTATGATACATCTCTCAGGGCTTAGACCGGTTTTACGGGTCTCAACTATATCCCTTATGAAGGCTGTGACTCCCTCGAAGATCTTTCGATCCCTCTCAGCGTAGAGCCAGTCTCCAACTATCCCTG
>JAPDJB010000121.1 GCA_029259285.1 Candidatus Bathyarchaeota archaeon
CCTCGACAGGGTTGAGACGGCAATCATCGCAGCGGCTATGGAGACCATCGACCGTGTAGGCCCCTGCGAGGCGAAGGTTGAGATAGAGCGCATCCTCGATGTGAGGGAGGAGAAGCGGAGGCGCATCGTGGAGAGGGCTAAGGAGCTGATAAGGGAGTGGGTGGTGAAGGAGACCCAGGATTTGGAGAAGCTGTTGGAGGAGGTGGCGAAGGAGGATCGCGTCGCCCAGCCCATCCAGTATGGCCCTGAACGCCTAACGGCCTCACCTGATATAGCGAAGAGTAGGGAGATCATCATCGTCGAGGGGCGGGCGGATGTCATAAACATGCTCCGCAGCGGCTACGGCGGCGTCATAGCCCTAGAGGGAGTGAAGGTTCCCAAGACCATCATAGAGCTGACGAGGTCTAAGGTGACGACGGCCTTCCTCGACGGCGATAGGGGTGGAGACCTCATATTGAAGGAGCTTCTACAGGTTGCCAGGCCAACCTACGTCGCCAGGGCGCCACGGGGGAAGGGAGTCGAGGATTTGACGCCGGAGGAGATCAAGGAGGCCCTCGCCAACAGGATGCCTGTGGAGGAGATCATACTGCTGGAGAGGGTTTCTGACATCGCTAAGGGACTTAGGGGAACCCTAGAGGCGGTGCTGCTCTCAAGGGATGGGGGAGAAGTCATGAGGGTGCCGGTGAGTGAGCTGGTGGAGAAGCTTAAGGATGCGGAGGGCGTCTACGCAGTCGTCTTCGACGGCATCATCACAGGCCGACTGCTGGAGGTGGCGAGGGAGAAGGGAGTCGGGATGCTCATCGCAGAGCGGGTTGCGGAGGGGGTTGAGCCGCCGGAGGAGATTAGGGTTAGAACCTTCAAATCCCTCGGCCTAGTCTAACTCCCTAAGCCGACGTCTCATCGCGGGCTTCAGCCTCAAAAGCTCCTCCAAGACCTCTCCGAAGCTCTCATCGGGGGAGAGAGGCCTCTTCACATAGACCCCCGTCCGCCCTATCTCCCGTCTACGGGTTAAAGTCCTCACCCTGTCGAGAACCGTTGAGACGCTTACTCCCAGCAGCCTGGCGACATAGCCCTCCCGACCTATGATAGAGGTCTCCCTATGCCCAAACTCCGTCGGCTCTATGAGCATCAGCCGCTTATCAACCCCTGGAACCCTGAGACCTCTGCGTAGCTCCTCGTAGGTGATGGAGCCTGCGAATCGATAGAACTCCCTTTCAACCGGCCTCATGGGCATAAGCGGAAAGGAGTAGCAGCGCCTCTCATCGATGTAGATGTATCCCTTGGCGGCGTAGCTGGGCGTAGCCTGAATGATCTCCCTCGACTCCACCGTGTAGCCAGCTCCCTCTATGAGGGCTTCGAGGATGCTCGGCGCAGGTGGGCTGGGTATGAATATGTCGATGTCACTCGTCGATGATACATCGCCCCTCGCTATGCTGCCATAGACCACTCCCCCTATATGCCTCTCGGCGAGGGGCCTCATCATCTCTAGGGCCTCACCCCTCAGGGCCTTCAGGAGACTCCACCGCTCCCCGTCGTAGAGAACCTCCATAAACCTCAAACCCTTATATGATGTGGAGTTTTAATACTCCACCTAGCGAGATTGTTGACCCAACCCCTCTTAGGCCTATTGATCCTCGCCGCAGCCTGGACGGCCTTCTACGCAGCCTCAAAGCTCTTAAACCTGGAGAGACACGGCGTCGAGGTTCACCCCCTCTACGCCCTCTACAGGTCTAAGAGGCTGAATGGATTCATGGAGCGTGTGGCGCTTAGAACCCCAAGGCTTTGGAGGGTTCTGGGCAACATGGGGGTGGTAACCTCTCCAGGACTCGCCATCTACATCTCCTATCTACTATTGATGAATCTCCAGAGATTCTTCTACGTCCCCGAGAAGGCCTCGCCGGTTGTCCCCATAATTCCAGGCGTCACGGTGAGGTTTCAAAGCCTACCCTGGTTCCTCATCGCAGCGGGCATCATCATTCTCGTCCACGAGCTATCCCATGGAATCCAATGCATCCTCGAGGGCATACCCATAAAATCCTCAGCTCTAGTCTTCGCCGTCATCACCATCGGGGGAGCCGTTGAGCCTGATGAGGAGGCCCTCGAGTCGACGGGCGGCATCTCCCAGATGAGGGTCTATGCGGCAGGCTCCTTCTCAAACCTGGTCATCGGCCTCGCAGCCCTCACCCTACTCATAATCTATGCCAGGACTATGCCGCCTCCACTACTATACTTACTCAACTGGACATACTTTCTCTCACTGAACGTGGCGATGGTGAATATGCTGCCGATAAAGCCGCTCGATGGATGGAGGATGCTGAAGATCATAACCGACGCAAAGGGGCTGCCCATAATAGAGAAGGTGGCCACCGGAGGCTTCCTACTTCTAGTCGCATTAAACCTAGGCCTCAGCCTACTAAGATTCGGCCTCATACCCCTCTAAATACGCAACGCATTTAACCGACGCCTCGAAAGAGATACATGCGGCGGCAGGGAGGGCCTGGGGAGCTAGCCCTTCCCCACACCTCAAACGGGCTCTACGGAGGGGGCCAGTAACCCCGAGGGGTGGTGGGGGAAGAGCCGGATGGTAAGCTGCTTAGACCCCCGTTGAGGCCTCGACCCACGGGGCCGGCGGAGGGTCGTCGAGCCTCCGTAGGGAGGCCACGTGACCCCAGCCAGGTGAACCTGGCCAGGCCCGGGAGGGAGCAACCTAAGCCTGGACGTTCGGCGCTCGTGGAGAATCGGGGTTGAGGGGGGATGGCGGGACTGCCGTCCGGCCGCCCCTGCTCCCTCGGGGGGCTGCCGCCGCACGGGGTTGAGACGCCTTGTCGGGGATGGTCGACCTCTTCTTCGAGGAGTTCTATGAGGAGCTTGAGAGGGCTGTTGAGGGGTTGAGGGGGAGGGGGGAGGCGAGGCCCCTGCCAGCCGTCGTCAGGATGCTGCGGAGGCGTTGGCGGAGCTATATGCCCAGGCCGAGGGGGGATGACGGCGTCGTCGTAGCCGTCGACGGAGGTGTTCAATCCTCCACCTTCGCCTATGGAGGCTTCACAGCCGTGGGTAGAGCCTGCGCCCTCATCTACAGCGGAGGGGAGAGCAGCATCGTTAAACGGGTGAAGCTCTACATAGGCGAGGCCTACGATGAGGCTGAGAGGGAGGGCATAACCAGATATGTCAGGATGATCGCCGAGTACTCCGCAGCCTATGAGGCCGCTGGCAGAGTTCTAGAGATGGGGGGTAAACCCCTACTATTGATGGATGGATCCCTGAGGCCGATGGGGATACCTAGGCGGCCAAGCGAGTATCTACACCATCCAGATCTGATAGCTGAGCTTCTGAACGCAATAGCCTCGCTCCACTCCCTATCAGCTAAGACGGGTTTCCCCCTAGCGGCGATAGCTAAGGACTCGACCGCCCTCAACCTCCACATCGCCCTATTGAGGGAGGTCGCGGAGGCCCGCGGCCTCAGAGACCTATTAAGAGAGTTGGAGGCGGCGACACCTCAGAGGCTTCAGCAACTATTCAGAAGGCTTAGAGCCGAGGGGGGAGACCTAGCTGGAAGCCTCCTCTGCGACACCGCCCTGGTTAGGGAGTCAACCACCGGAGAGGGCTACACAACCCCGCTGCTCCTCACCCCACCCCAGCAGTGGAGGACGCCGCAGATACCCAGGGAGGCTGAGGGGGAGACGGCTAGGGAGGTGGAGGAGGCCATTAGGGGCATCCTCTCACAGCCTGGAGTTGCCTCCATCGTCTTCAGACCCCAGCCGGAGTCCAGACCCCTCAGAGTCGACTTCCTATCAACCCTCATCGGCTACTACGAGCCTTGGGGGAGCTATGAAATCGATAGATTCATCGGGGATGAGAGGCCCCTAAACGAGCTGGAAGGACTCCTAGACCGGTTGGCCTACTGGTTCTGTAATGAGGTTGAGTATAATATACCCCTCTATCAGGCTGATCTAATCGCCAGGTTTGATAGGGGCCTCTACGAATCCCGTTATGAACCCCTCATAGTCAAGCGTTTAGAGGAGGCTGGTCTAAATCTCATAAGCAGGAGGAGGGTGCTGAGGCTTTGAGGGAGTATGGCTACGTCATCGGCCAGGCAGACCCGACGCACTTCGACTTCAACATCTCAGACCCAGATTACAGGCCTGTGAACTATGAATACGTGGAGCTGGAGGTGGAGGATCAACAGCCAGACGGCTCCCGACGTAGGGTGAGGGTGCTGGGACAGGTGAAACGCCTAATCTCCAGCCACCCCTTCTACGATAGGAGGACAACCCCTGGAGCAGCCTATAAACAACGAGAGCTGGGCGTCACGCCGGATCTGCTGCAGATATACGCCACGGCGAAGGTTCTAGGATACATCCACGACGCCGAGGGGCGGAGAGAGATACGCAGACCAAGATCCCCACCGATGCCTGGGACACCCGTCTACAGAGCCTCAGACGAGCTGCTCAGAGAGTTCTTCAACCTCCCAGAGGGGGAGATACCGCTGAGGGTTGGACATCTACTGCATAGGGAGAACATCATAGTCCCCATCTCAGGGAGGGAACTCCATAGGCATATGGCCATATTGGCGATGACTCGATATGGGAAGAGCTACTTCGCTGGGCGCATCATGGAGGAGCTTCTGAGACGGGGCGCCTCCATACTGGCGATAGACGTCCACGGCGACTACGCCGAGATGGTCTTGAAGCCTGATGGGAGGCTCCATGAATTCTTCCATGATAAGGTCACGGTCTATAGGCCGGAGGCTGCTGAGCGCTTCGAGGCGCCCCATGCGAAGACCCTGAGGCTCAGCGCCTCCTCCATAGGCTTCAGGGAGCTATGCGCCCTAACCCGTATAGAGGGGCCTCGACAGAGATTCCTCCTGAGGAGAATACTAGAGGAGCTGAGGAGGGGGAATCCCCAATACACGCTGGACGACATCCTAGATAGATTGGAGCGTGAGATGGAGGGGGCGAGGGGGACGGCGGAGGAGCGTATAGAGGGCATCATCGAGAGGCTTGAAGACCTTAAACGTGAGGGAATATTCACCTACGGCGACATCGACGTCAAGGCCTTCTTCAAGCCTCGACACCTCTCAGACATCTATCTCAGCGGCCTACCCGACTATGTTCAGGATGTCCTCGTAGGCGTCATACTGCGAAGGGTCTTCGAGGCCAAGTATCGACGCCAACCCTGGGCGAGGCATCCCCTCTTCATCTTCATCGAGGAGGCACACAGATTCGCGGCTCCCCCAGATAGGGGTGTAAGGTTCAGTAGGGACATCATCGCAAGGATAGCGGCTGAGGGATCGAAGTTCGGCCTCTTCTTAACGGTCATAAGTCAAAGGCCCAGGAGACTTGACCCAGACATCCTAAGCAACTGTGGAAACCTTGCCATATTCAGGGTCATAAACCCACAGGATCAGAGAACCATACAGGCGGCGAGTGAATCCTTCTCCGAAGACCTATTGGAAGACCTACCAGCCCTCGAGCAGGGGGAGGCAGTCCTCATAGGCCCCTTCGTCCCAATACCCGTGATGATTAAGACGATGAGGCGTGAAACAAGACATGGAGGGCGAACCCCAGACGTATACGGCCTCCTCCAGGAGGCCCTAAGGGAGGCGGAGGAGGAAGAGGATGAGGCCCTATATTAGGGGGCGGAGAACATGAAGTTCGCAGTGTTGGCTGACGCCCATATAGGGAGGTCGATACCCCTCGCCATAGCTGAGCATAGACGCCGAGCCTTCACCGAGGCCTTCAGGAAGGCTGTGGACGCCATCATAGAGGCAGGCGTCGAATACATCTTCATCTGCGGAGACCTCTTCGAGCGTCGAACCCTCAGGCCGAGCCTCGTCCAATTCGTCCATGACGAGCTATATCGATTGGCGACGGGAATCACAGAACAGCATGGCCATGAACCTAAGATACTCATCATCAGGGGAAACCACGATGGCAGGCCGCTTTCGGACACCCTCGACTATATCAGGCATCCCCTCGCAAAATATCTCCACATCTTCGACGAGGAAAACATCGTCTACAGCGATGATAGGGTCTACGTCGTCGGCCTCGGCTACTATGAGAACATAGCGAAAGCCTATGAGAAGCTGGTGAAGCCGGCCTTTAAGAGGGCTGAGGGCGACGCCTTGAGGATTCTGATGCTACACACCTTCATCAAGGGATACCAGGACATCCCACCCTACAGCTCAGCGCTAACCATCGATGAATTGGTTGAGGTTGATCCCCGCTACGTCTTCGCAGGCCACCACCATGAAAGGCATAAACCCAAGCCGCTGCCGAATGGGGGATGGCTCCTAACCCCAGGCTCCCTCGAGATGTATGACTTCGGCGAGAAACCCGATAAGGGATTTTACATAATAGAGGACGCGGAGTCTGAGAGGCCTAACTTCAAGTGGATACCCATCGAGCCGATGCATGTGATGAGACGCATACCCGTCACCTCTGATCGACGTAGGCCTCCAAGCTGGTATGCGGAGCAGATCCTAGAGGCCGTTAAGGGCTTCATAGAGGAGTTGAGGAGAGTCAACAAGCCTGGCTATCTAAGGGTTCCCGTTAGGGGAGGCCTCTACACGCCAATCACGAAGTTCTCTAGACCGGTCAACCCCTCTGACTGATCGCCTGGTATACATCCACTAAA
>JAPDJB010000078.1 GCA_029259285.1 Candidatus Bathyarchaeota archaeon
CCATCGCTCAAGAATCTCCCTATCCACCTCCTCCACCCCAAGGGCCTTGGCTAATCGCTCCATCATGGAGCCTCTGGAGGCGGGGACTGCGACATAGCCGTCTTTAGCCTTGAAGAAGCCTCTCACACTCACCTGGCTGAGGCTCTGCCTCTTCCTCCTCGCCTCGAGGGGCGTCAGACCCGAGACGGTGTAGGTGACTATGGCCTGGGAGGCCAGTGAGACCATGCAGTCTGCCTGAGCTACGTCGATCCACTGACCCCTACCGGTCTTATCCCTGTATCGTATGGCGGCGACGATGCTTAGGGCTGCGAAGAGGGCTGGCCCAAGGTCGCCGTAGGCCTGCGGCGATCCACGGGGCTTACCCTCCCTATCTTCCTCCAATCCGGCCATGTAGGCGTGTCCAGTTATCGCCTCGGCGATGGAGAAGTAGCTCGGCCTCCTAGAATAGGGGCCTGTCTGACCGAAGCCGCTTAGGCTGGCGTAGATGATGTCAGGCTTCAGACCCCTCAGAACCTCGTAGCCGAGGCCCAGCTTCTCCATGGTTCCAGGGGTGAAGTTCTCGACGACGACATCCGAGAGCTTCACCAGCTCCTTGAATATCTCCCTACCCTTCGGATGTTTGAGGTTGAGGGTGATATCCTTCTTGTTTAGATTCATGGAGATGAAGGTTGGACTCTCATTCTCGACCAGCGGTGGGAAATACCTCGTCATCTCACCCCATGGAGGCTCTATCTTTATCACCTCGGCCCCTAGATGGGCGAGCATCATGGTGCAGTAGGGGCCGAACCAGACGTGGGTGAGGTCTAGAATTCTAATATCCTCCAGCGGCAGCTTCATTTCAAGAGGCTTAAAGCGAGTATCCTATTAACCTTACCATCAATAGGTGTATGGCGTTGAAGACCCTGAGAGAGCTGGGTGAGAGGGGGTTGATAGAGCGTATTCTGAGGCTTATAACACCCCTCCCATCAAACCCCCTCCCACCCTGGGATGATGCCTCAGCCCTAGAGCTCCACGGCGATCTAGTCGCCCTATTGAAGACCGATATGCTGATTTGGAGCACTGACGTCCCGCCTGGTATGAGGCCTAGAGATGTTGGGTGGAAGACGGTGGTGATGAACTTCAGCGACCTCGCGGCGAAGGGCGTCAAACCCCTAGCCTTCCTCGCCTCCCTCGGGCTCCCAGCGGATACGAGATTAGAGGTTGTTGAGGAGCTCATCAAAGGAGTCGATGAGGCTTCGAGGCATTATGATGCCTACTTCCTAGGCGGCGATACAAACGAGGCCTTGGAGATCACCGTGGCTGGCGTAGCCTTCGGCGTTGGCAGGCGGGGAAGGCTGATGAGGAGGAGTGGAGCTAATCCTGGGGATATATTGGCCGCGACCGGCCTCTTCGGAGACACCGCCGCCTCCTTCAAGATACTTCTAGAGGGGTATGAGGCGCCAGGAGATCTGAGGCGCCGCCTACTCAGGGCGGTATACCACCCAGAGGCGAGGGTTAGGGAGGGCGTCGCCTTAGCGGAGAGGGGTGTCGTGACGGCCTCCATAGACTCCAGCGACGGCCTAGCCATGAGTCTCCACGACCTCTCCAGAAGCAGTGGAGTCGGCTTCAGGGTTGAGCATCTACCCATCACCGAGGAGGCGATGAGATTCGCGGAGCTCCACGGCATAGATCCCTGGAAGCTCGCCCTCTACGGGGGAGAGGAGTATGAACTCGTCTTCACGGTGAGACCTGAAAACCTGGAAGAGGCGAGGGAAGCCCTCAGAGAGGTGGGGTGTAGACTCATAGAGATCGGGGTTGCGACGAGGGATCGAAGACTCATATACATCGATGAGGGGGTGAAGAAGCCCATCGAAGGAGGCTGGGAACACTTTAAGAGCCGGCCTCCCCCCGCTCCTCAGGCGGCCTGACATCCTTGAAGAGGAGATACATCAGGGCTGCAGAGGCACATTGGAAGGAGGCGGCTATGAAGAAGGGGAGAGACATAGACACGTATTGTAGCACATAGCCCGTCACCGTTGGAGCTCCAGCTGAGGTGAAGCGGCTGACGACGGTGACTACGCCGGCCGCTGAGGCCCTTCTACGCCCCATGATCCCCATGATATAGGACTGCCTCAGGGGGACATCGATCATGGAGAAGAGGGCCATGAAGAGCCTCAGGGCCGCGACGATGGTGAAGCTCGGCATCAGGGGTGTGAGAATGTTCACAGCCACTACTGGAAGTCTTGAGAGAACGGTGGCCCTGATGATGCCGAAGCGCCTCGCCATCCTGAAGCCGAGGATATAGGAGAAGGAGGAGATGATCCTCGAGGCTCCGAAGAGGGCTCCGATGACGCCTGGGCCCACGCCAAAGCGGAGATAGAACCAGTAGGAGAGGAGGCCGTAGATGAAGGAGCCGCCGATGATGTCTATGGCCACAACGCCGCTCCACTTCAAAAGTAGCAGCCGCTCATCCTCGGAGACCTCCATCTCCTCAGCCTCCGCCTCACCCCTCATCGTCTCCTCCACCGTGAGGAAAGCGAGCAGCGTTATGAGGCAGGATGCGGCGTAGACGGCGAATAGAACCCTATAGGCTGCGAGCTCCCCGAGGCCGATGGATTGAAGCGCCCCAAGGAGGGCTGTGGAGAAGGAGCCGACGACGGACATGAGGGTGGCGAGGAAGGCGTTGACGCTGAAGATCGCCGTTCGATCCACGTCTCCAGCGCTCTCGGCGAGGACGGCTTGCTCAGCTGGAGGGAAGGTGATGGCGCCGACGCTGAAGAGGATCGCCGATGCCACCAGGAGGGGGAGGCTCCCAGAGATGGCGTATATGAGGCCTCCGAGGGTGAGGAGCAGCGATGTGATGAGGATTATGGGCTTCCTCCCGAATCGGTCTGCGGCCAACCCCTCCAATAGGCTTCGGAGGGCCAGGAAGAGGGACCTACCAGTCATTGTCGCACCTATAAGCAGCGATGAGGCCCCCAGCTTGCTGAGATAGATGGGGAAGATGACGTTGAGGATGGCGAAGCTGAAACGCCTCAGGGCCTGGGTGTAGATGATGACCTGGGCATCCCTCGGCAGCGTCCTTAAATACGAGAGCCTTCCCCTAAGGCCGCCGGCCATCCCATCTAATCGGCGACATCTATAATTAGGGATATCCAACACCCTTTAACCTCAGATTTAAGACTTCCTGTGAAGATCATGAGGGGATCGAATTGAGCGACGTCGTGAGGCCGAGGGATTGGTGGAGGAGTCTTCCGAGGCCGATATACTCACAGCTTGAAAGAGTCGAGTCGCCTCAACCCTGGTTCGAGGTCTATCGAATAGAGCCGGAAATCTACGCCTTCTACGAGCCAGGCCAGTTTGAGGAGGCGCTATCATACCTCGTCATCGGCGACGAGAAGGCCGCCCTCATCGACACGGGGACTGGCATAGACAACATCAGGACGCTGGCCGAGCATTATACGGAGCTCCCAATAATTGTGGCTAGCACCCACCATCACCTCGATCACGTAGCTGGGAACCACCTCTTCGATGAGGTGGCCATCTATGATCATCCAGTGGCGAGGCAGACGGCTGAGAGGGGATACCCCCATGAGAGGGCTGTGAGGCTGCTGGCTGAGGGGATGGTGTGGAAGCCTCTCCCAGAGGGCTTCCAACCCGAGGATTATCATGTCCCACCATTCAAGGTGACTCGATGGCTCCACGACGGCGATGTCATAGACCTCGGCGGCAGGAGATTGGAGGTGATCCACACCCCTGGACATAGCCCCGACTCCATCTGCCTCCTCGACAGGGGGAGCAGGCTCCTATGGACTGGAGACCTCTTCTACACCGGAGCCATATATACGCATCTACCAGGCGGAGACATCAACCAGCTCATAGACAGCTATAAGAGGCTCATCGATCTAAGCCACCTCTACGACAGGTTGATGCCTGGACACAACGAGCCGTGGATAGAGGGGGAGATACTCAAAGAGGTCTTGGAAGCCCTGGAGGAGATCAGAGAAGGCGGTGGAAGCTACATAGAGGGTGGAGACGGCCTCAGGAGATACAACTATGGGAGATTCTCCATAATCTATAGGCCATAAAAGGGGATGGAGCTTGGAGGCCATAGCCCTAATAGCCCTCACGACAGCCCTCTATGTGGCGTGGGCCATCGGATCCAACAACGAGTCGATGGCTCCCCTCGCCGGATGCGGATTCCTCAGCCTCAGGTGGAGCCTCCTCCTCGGCGCCGTCACATCCCTCATGGGAGCCCTACTCTTAGGCGGGAGAGTTGAGGAGACCATGGGAAGCCGCCTAATAAGGGGTGGGGTCTCCCTCATAGACGCCGTGATCGTCATGGGCATCCTCGCAACCTCCATGGCGATCGCATCCATATCGAGGAAGCCGATATCATCGACGCACAGCGCAGTAGGAGCCATAATTGGACTTGGACTCCTGAAGGGAGGCCTAAATGGAGTTGATTGGAGAACCCTCACCATCATAGCAGCTGGCTGGTTCCTCTTCCCCATACTCTCCCTCCTCATCGCCGCAGCCCTCACCAAACTCCTCAAAGCAGTGCTCAGACGGAGGGTGAGGGGGCTTAGAGATAGGATCAGGGTGGCTCAGGCCTTCTGCATAGCCTTGATCCCCCTCGTCTCCATCATCTCCCTGTCGAGGGGTGGAAACGATGTGGCCAACGCCACCGCCCTCCTCTCAGCCCTTGAGGGGGTTAAGCCCCTCCACATGAGGCTTTTAGGAGGCCTTGGAATGGCCTTAGGCCTCTTGATCCTCGGCGGAGGCGTTGTCAGGGCCGTCGGCCTAAACCTCATCCAGCTGAGACCTGAGACGGCTCTGGCGGCTCAAATGAGCGTCGCCCTCACCCTCCTCTCAGGAACCCTATTGGGGCTGCCGCTATCCGGAACCCACATCCAGATCACCTCCCTCATCGGCCTGGGATTGGCGGAGAGAAAGTGGATCAACTTCAAGGCCCTCTTAGAGATATTCTACTCCTGGATACTCATCTTCGCCGCCGCTGGAGGGGCGGCTGCCTTCCTCTCAGCCTTCATCTATTAAGGATTAAAGTGGCTTTAACCTAAAGTCAGTGGAAGGTGCTGACGATGACCGCCCTTATGAGATCCGCTGTGTCCTCGCAGCTGTCTCCGATCATCTCCAGCGACTCCACGAGCTGATTGGCGAGGAGAAGGGTTGGGGCCTCCAGCCCTGAGGCGTAGAGCATTCTGAGGGCCTCAATATAGAGGGCGTCGATCCCCTCCTCGATCATCTCAACCAGATTACAGGCGTCGAGGGCCTCCCCATGATCCGTATAGAGAAGCTTCACAACCCTTGAAAGCGTATGGACGCATCGATTATCCATCTTGACGAACTCGAAGAGGAGCTCCTTAAGCTCATCGGAGAAGCCCTCCATGGGGAGAATCTCCAATATGCGTCCAGCCTCCTTACACCAGTCGGCGACGAGGTCGACCTGGGCGACGAGGCTCATCAAGTCGCCCTTACTCAGAGGAGGCATCACCCCACCTGCGATGATGTCAACTATCTCCCTCCTCACGGCGTCAGCCTGCTCCTCAAACCCTGAGAGAGCCCTAATATGCCTACCAGCCTCATCGAGGCTTCCATAGGCCTTAGCCTTATAGGCCAAAACCAGCTCATCGGAGGCTGAGACGCAGAGAGACACATGCCTCTCTAAAAGGTCTAGAATCCTACTCTCCGGCCTCCTCCACCTTAAAAATCTCAAGCCTATAGGTGGGGGAGAGGAGGCCCATATAAGTGCTTCGAGTGGCGCCGCCGGACGGATTTGAACCAAAGACCTATGACGATATCCCCCGCCAAAAACCCTCCTTTTTCTACAAAAATCATTTGCTTTAAGGTTTTCATGCCACTTCGAGGAATTCCTGCATTATAAGATTTCTGTTTTTCATGTGTCTTGCCTTTTCAAGCTCTTTTTTTATAGAGCTGATTTTTTGAAGCGTCTTTGTCTCTTCCTAAACTATCATTAATTGCTCCCGACTATTTTAAATACTTGCTACTTGGTTACTTTAAATTTTTATTTAAATCATATAAATTCGAGGCTTTTCATTTATACCTTTATTCTCCGTTTCATTTATAAACGTGCAACCTCTAACCTATCTAGAACTTTTCTTTTAAATTTTACTTTTGTAGAAACCACCCAGCTTCCATCTTCTTTGCGTGAAACACATTCAACTTCAACTTCCTCTGGTGCTGCATATCTTTTTTCTTCATTCATTTTTAGTTTTATACAATTAACTATGCAACCATATAGGGTTATAATTGGAATGACTTCCATTTCGATTTCTTTCCCTTTTATGTTTTTATTTATGTAGTAAGATAAGGATTTCACAAACTCTTCTGGGTCTAAGGAGGGCTTCTTGAGCGTTATAGCGATATTGCTAATGTCCTTTTTAGAGCTGAATGGACATTCTGTTCTCAGGTCCCTTATTTTTATGAGTATCTTGCCATTTAGCATTTTCTCATACTTAATATCTACCATAGTCTAGCCTATTTTCTCGATTACTACTTTGAATATAAATAACTTTTGTTACTTGTCGTGACCCAAAGTATCGGTCATCAGCCAAGGGAGGAGCCAGT
>JAPDJB010000168.1 GCA_029259285.1 Candidatus Bathyarchaeota archaeon
CACGCCTCCTCTCCACGTAGTCCCTCCTGGAGATGCGCCTCCTCCTCAGCCTCCTCTCCAGGCTCCTCAGGGCCGCCATCGCCCTCTCCAGCTCCTCCTCAGCCATCCTCAGCCCCTCCAGCTCCTCCGAGAGTTCAGGCCTCTCCTCCAGGAGCCTCGCCTCCAGCCGTCTCAGCCGTCTTGAGAGCTCCATCAATCTCCTATGAGTCTCCGCGGACTCCCTCTCAAAGCGCTCCCTACCGATCTCCTTCCTCTCCAGCTCCTCCTCCAGCTCCTCCAGCTCGATGAGCAGCCCTATACGTCGATCATAGAGCTCCAGGAACTCCTCCAGCGTCGTCGGCTTCTCCTCTACCCTCACCCCCCTCCGCCCTCTGATGGGTACGAGGATCACAGCCGTGATCGCAGCTATCAGGAGGCTCCATAGCATCGGCCTCAATATAAGCCAGAAGGGTGTCCACCTATAATCGATGGAGATCGCCGTCTCCTCTAGAGGTGCAACCCCACCTAGGGGTATTGAAACCCTATAGGCGATGTAAGAGATCCTCTCCACCTCCCCCATGGGTTGATGAGCCGTGGGGATCCCTCCATCTGGAAGTCTAACCTCTATTGAGGCCTGGGAGATGTAGCAGGGTGGATGGGTGAGGTTATATGTCAACCGATACCTCGATTTACTCCTCGTTAAGAGTCCACGCCTTGGCAGGGTATATCTGAGGGTGAAGCTCCACCTCTCATCGACCCCGACAGCCGATCTGGGGTAGATATAGACGTCGACGCCTCTATCATCAGTCTTGCTGCTCACCTTTAAGGGGCCAGCCCTATCATAGGCCTTAACCCCTCCCGCCCCCCTGGGAAGCCTTAAATGGAGACTCTCAAGGCTTCCATCCATATTTACGATGGTGTAATCCTCCTCAACGCCTATCCCCCAACCAATCCGCATCCTAACCCTCAGGGAATCGATCCTAATTGGATGCTCTTCACTCGGCGACGGAGTATATTCGATGACGGCTGAGGGGGAGTGGAGGGCGTCGAGGGGAGTCCCCGACACGAGGCTTAGAAGGCTGCGGCCATCCACCGTGGAGTTTGAGATGGAGAGAGGGGAATCCACCTCCACGAGCTTTGATCCCTCTGGGAGATAGGCCTTGAAGGTGAGGTGGGTGATATTCCAACTTGAGGGGTTTAAGGGATCATCGGCGAGGGCTGGGTATAAGGGCATTTCAAGCGAGTAGTTTCCACCGCTCCATCTCACCTCGTCGGCGTAGAGGTATGAGGCCCTCAACCTATAGAGATCTCCACCAGGTGGGAGGTGGATCACAAACCATCTATCCTCCCCCATCTCTAAGGCCTCAAATTCGATGGTTTTCCATCCATTCGTCTCATAGAGCTGGAAGGCCGCCCCCTCCTCCCTCCAACCCTCCGGCTGCCTGATGTAGAGAACCGTGATCGCCGCGTTCAGGGTTATGGTGTCGTTGATGAGGAGGACTCCCCCAGGTTGGAGCTCCACATATCTTTCCACGCTGATTCCATCGATGGATCGATGGATTGCTGGGGTTGGTAGTAGGAGGAGGGCTATGAGGATTAGGGGCGTCGGAGACATCGCAGAGTATATGGTTGGTTGATTTTTAAAAAGTGGTTTCCCTTCAGCTTCATGAGACGCTTTTTGAAGCCTCCAAGCGGCGTCATAGGGTTCATCACAACACTTTTTATCCACTCCTCTCCTCTTTGATTCGGTGCTCCGCTTGGATCTGGAGCTGACACCTAGGATGCTGGTGAGGGAGGCGATGACCAGCCCCGTCATAACCGTCGACGAGGAGGCCAGAATAGTTGAGGTGGCTAGGATCATGGGCGAAAATGGGATTGGAGCAGTCATCGTCACCAAGAGGGATGGACAGCCCGTCGGAATCGTCACCGAACGCGACATAGTTATAAGGGTTGTGGCGAAGGGCGTCAACCCCGCGGAGGCTAAGGCTGGAGAGGTGATGTCGACGCCTCTTAGAACCGTCGGCCCAGAGACAAGCCTGCTGGATGCCATGATGATGATGAATAGATTGAATATTCGGAGGCTGGGCGTCACCTATAGGGGGCGGCTGCTGGGCATCATCTCCGACAGGGACATATTGAGGGTGGTTCCAGACATCATCGAGATAGTTCAGGAGAGATCGAGGATTATGAGCAGCGAGGCCCCCAGCGGCCCCTCCCTCGTAGGCTACTGCGATCGATGTGGATGCTACTCCACCAATCTCAAAGCCGTCTCAGGCGAGTTTCTCTGCGAGGATTGTAGGGCAGACCTCGAGGAGTAGAGGGGAGCCGAGGTGAGATTTCTCCTCGATGGAATGCTCGGCTCCCTCGCCCGATGGCTTAGAATCTGCGGCTACGACGCCGAGTATATTAGAGATGCTGAAGACGACGAGCTGATCAGGAGGGCCATGAAGGAGAATCGGATCCTATTGACGCGGGATAAGGCTCTCTACAGGAAGGCCTTGAGGATGGGTTTGAACGCCCACTTCGTGGAGGGGGAGAGCGACGCCGAGAGATTGGCCTCCGTGGCCCACCGCTTCACCCTCAGCCTCAAGCCCGAGGGATCGAGATGCCCCATGTGCGGCCTCCCCCTAAGGGAGGTGGAGCGAGAGGAGGTTAGAGGCCTGATTCCGGAGGGAACCTACAACCGATACAAACGCTTCTGGATCTGCACCGGCTGTGGAAGGGTCTACTGGAGGGGCAGCCACTGGCGTAGAATCGTGGAGACCGTAGAGGAGGCTGAGAGGCTTTATAAAGGCCTCAAGGGGTAGGTGGAGGTGATGACCCTCACCCTCGAGGATGGGGAGTTTCTAGTCAGGCTAGCCCGCAAAGCCATTGAGACCCGTCTTAGGGAGGGGAGGCGAATAAGGCCTTCAGCCCCCGAGAGGTTGATGGAGCCGAGAGGCGTCTTCGTCACCCTCAACAAGGTGGAGGGGGCGCATAGGCTGAGGGGCTGTATAGGCTACCCGTATCCTGAACGTCCCCTAGCGGAAGCCGTCGTCGACGCGGCGATAAGCGCCGCGCTCCATGACCCCAGATTTAAGCCTGTCAGCCTAGAGGAGATGGATGAGATCGTCGTTGAGGTCAGCGTCCTCACACCCCCAGAGAGGATAGTGGTTGAGAGGCCTGAGGATTATCCCCGTCAAATCGTTATAGGTCGAGACGGCCTCATCATCAGCCGTGGAGGCTTCAGAGGTCTGCTCCTCCCCCAGGTTCCCATCGAGTGGGGTTGGGATGCCGAGGAGTTTCTCACTCAGTGCTGCCTTAAGGCCTGGCTCCCCCCCGATGCCTGGCTTCTCCCCGATACGGAGGTATACAGGTTTCAGGCTGAGATCTTCGCCGAGGAGGAGCCAAGGGGTAGAGTCATCCACAGAGAGTTGGAGAGGCGTTGAGGATGCCCAGCCTCGGGGGGGCGAGGATATACATCGCCCCCTGCGGCCTAGGATATGGCCACGTCACCCGCTGCCATGTCATAGCTAGGGAGCTTGAGAGGAGGGGTTGCCGCCTCCTCTTCTCCACCTATCTAGAGGGCGTCGAATATCTCAGGGGCTATGGCTACGACATCGTTAAGGCTCCCTCAATGTCCATGGAGACCGATGCCATCGGTCAGATCGACCTGAGGAGATCGGCGGCTAAGGGGTTGATACCCCTCATACCCAGGTTCCTCCACCAGGTTGGCATGGAGCTGGAATATATGAGGGCCTATAGGCCAGACCTGGTCGTATCCGATACGAGGCTTTCACCCATCTTCGCGGCTAGGATGCTGGGCCTACCCGTCATCCTCATCCTAAACCAATTCCAGCTCATAGTTCCACGGAGTAGGAAGTTCTTCACCCTCTCCAGGATCGCCGATGGGGCTCTCCTAACCTTGATAGGATGGGGATGGTCTCTCAGCGATTTGATACTCATACCGGATCTCCCCGAGCCTTATACGATCTCCCTCGATTCGCTGCGTATTCCAAGGGGGTATCGACGTGGGGTGAGGTTTATCGGGGCCATACTCCCCGTCCAGCCCTCCGAGGTTAAAAGCGTCAAGGAGCTCCGCCGCGAGCTTGATGCGGAGGATCGATTCCTCATATATGCCTCTATAAGCGGCCCACGGAGGGAGAGGATTCCCTTCATAAAGACGCTGATCAGGATCTTCGAGGAGTTCCCCGACGATTTTAGGGTTGTCATGTCTATGGGGATGGTGGGTGGAGGCTCCAAGCCAGAGAGGAGGGGGCCGCTGATCCTCATACCCTGGATTGAGGATAGGTTCAGATACTTGAAGGCCTGTGATCTGGTTGTCTCCAGGGCTGGCCATGAGACGATACTCCAGAGCATCTGCTATGGTAAGCCCCAGATACTCATCCCGACGCCTGGGCATACGGAGCAGTATGCCAACGCCAGAAGGGCGAGAGAGCTAGGCGTCGCCGAGGCCCTAGAACAATTCAACCTCTCAACAGGTAGACTCCTAGGGTTGATTAAGCAGATGCTGAGGGATGAAAGCTATCTGGAGAAACTTAGTGAGATATCCTCCCAAATCAAGCTGGGAAGCGGAGTTGAGAAGGCCCTCGAGGCCGTGGAGGAGCTCCTCAACTGAACTACTTGAGGGGTATGTACATCGAGCTCCTCGATGCTCCTACGCCTGGTCTTCCATGCTTCACAGGCTTGTTTGTTATGGCGAATTCGCCGAGGTAGTGGCCGATCATCTTCTCCGTGATCCTCACGGGGACGAACTCCCTCCCATTGTGGACGAAGATGGTTCTCCCCACCATCTCGGGGAGTATGATCATATCTCTACAGTGAGTCCTCAGCGGCTTGTCTGGGGGCGTCGACCTAATCTTCTCCAGGAAGATCCTCTGGGCTGGCGTTAGGCCCCTTCTCAGGCTCCTCCTCTGCCTAGCTGGGAGTAGCCTGATGAAGTCGTCCATCGACATCGATCTGAGTTCATCGATGGTGTATCCCCTGTAGAGGAATTCCCGTGGCATATCGCCCCCCTCTACGCCTCCGCAGTATTTAAGGGCTTACCTCCTCTTCCTCTTCTTCCTACCCGTCTCCCTGGCAGCTATGAGGCCCACCTTACGCCCTGGAGGTGCATGCCTCGAGACCGTCGTCGGCTTACCAGGATACTTGTGGCTGCCTCCGCCGTGGGGATGTGAGACAGCCGCCATCGCCACGCCCCTCACCTTCGGATACTTATGCCCCTTAGCCCTCATCAGGTGATACTTCTCACCTGCCTTCATGAAGGGCTTCTCCTTCCTGCCTCCCCCCGCTACGACGCCCACGGTGGCCCTACAGCCATCGGGGAGGACGACGACCTTCTTTGAAGGCAGCTTCACTAGGGTTCCAGCAGGTGTATGAGAGACGACGGTGGCATAGCTGCCTGAGCCTCTGGCGATCTTTCCGCCGTCGCCAGGTCTGATCTCGACATTGCAGATCATCGTCCCCTCGGGTATTGCGCCTAGGGGGAGGACATTCCCCACTTTGACTGGGGCTTTAGGCCCTATCTCGACGGTCTGGCCGACGTATAGGCCCTCTGGGGCTGCGATGTAGTAGTCGACGCCCTCCTCGAGGGCGATGTAGGCGAGAGGGGCGCCTCTCCCCGCGTCGTGGAGCAGCTCCTTCACCAGGCCTCTACCCATGATGTTGAGGGGTGGATACTTCACCGGCGCAACCTTCCCTCTCTTGGCTGCCCTGAAGGTCGGAGAGCCTCGGCCTCGACGCTGAACTATCAACCTCTTACCCATATCATTTCACCTATAGGATTCCAAGTCTTATAGCTAGGTCGGTTGCGTTATACCCCTTCTTAAGTTTAACCATCGCCTTCTTCTCCCCCTTCGGCGTTATCAGCGTCCAGACCTTCTCCACGCCAACCCCATAGAGTTGCTCCACAGCCCTGGCGATGTCATGCTTCGTAGCCCTGCGATCGACGATGAAGGTGATCTTGTTCTCACGCTCGATGAGGTTGACGGCCTTCTCCGTCATTAGGGGATACTTAATCACCTCATGGGGCTTCAAGGCTTCTCACCCCAAACCTTATCTAGAGCCTCAAAGGCCGAGCGAGACCAGATGACAAGCCTCCCAGGATGCGCTCCAGCCAGCCGACGCCATTCCCCCACATAGCGTCGTGGACGATGAGCAGCCCCGCCCGCTTTATGGGCTCCACGTCAATCAAATCCCTGAGGTGCTCGATATAGGCGGGGGCCGGATCGAAACGCTCCACCAGGCCACGCTCGATGGCCTCCTCCAAGGGGATGCGCCTCACCTCCTCGAGGGGCGGGATGCGGGCCTCGATCTCCCGGAGGCCCTGGGGGTCAATCGCCGCCCCGTGGCGGTCTCTTACCTTGAAGCCGTTGTCGGTGGGTGGGTTGTGACTGGCAGTGATGTTGATCGCTCCCGCGGCCCCCAG
>JAPDJB010000086.1 GCA_029259285.1 Candidatus Bathyarchaeota archaeon
GTTCTGCCTTAGGATGACTATGGGGAGTATCGACCAGGTCTCAATGCTGTTTAGGATGATTATGTCGGCGAACCTGAGGATGAGCATACAGGCGAGATAGGACTCCTTCCACGCCTTTATGGTTGGATCCTCATCGCCTCTCCAGGCGACTATTGGGGCGGCGAGGAGGGGGAATCCAGAAAGCTCGTCTTCAAGCTCGCAGGCGCATCTCCTTAGCATGGTGAAGTTGTTGATGGTAGTCTTCAAGCCCTCATCGGGGTATGTTCCAGGGTCGAGAACCAGCTCCTCAACGCCGTATTCGAGGAGGGTTCTCGTCAGAGACCTCAGTAGATTTAGGTCTCCTGGGGCTGAGACGACGAGGGGGCAGTCATACATCAGGGCGAGGTCAGCCATCTCCTTCCAATTACCCTTATTGGCTGCGTAGATGAGGGGCCTCGAATCCTTAAGGGCTGAGAGGCCGCTCTCCATGACGGCTGGATCGTAGGAGCAGAGGATGAGCGGCATCTCCGTCGCCTCGGCAACCTTCTTAACCCTCTCACCGAATCTGTCTGGATCTCCTGATACGCATCTTACAGCGATCATGTCGAGTGTCAGGTCCATGCCGATGTAGCTGTATTTGAATTCCTCAGCCCTCTTCACCTTCTCCAGCATCTCCTCCTCGGGCATCGTGTCGCTGACCGCTATAGCTATGGCTGTTGGGTTGTCGTATCGGAGTTCATGCCTATACATCACCACCTTACCGCCTATGCGAACCTCCCTTGAGGGGCTGTGAACCCTAACCTCCAGGACGGCGGGCCTCAACAGGGCTTTAAGCTTCTCCAGATTCTCCTTGAAGCCCTCCTCGAAGAGGGGTTTACACAGCTCCAGGTCAACCTTCCTGTCAGCCAGCTTTGTTGCGAAGGCGAAGCATGTCTCCTCGCCGCACTCCCCGCAGTTGGTCTTCGGCAGGAGGTTGAATATGTCTATTGGGCTGACCCTCTTCGGCATCGCCTACACCTCCATGGAGACCCAATCCTCATAGGTTGTCTTCACGGCCTCACCCTCAGCCATAAGCCAGTCTATGACATCCCTCAGCGTCCTCATCGCCGCTGGGTGGAGCATTATGAACATGTCGACACCCGCCAGGAGGAAGGTGAGTGATGCGATGGCCTCCCAGAGCGGGCCCCTCAGCCTCCTCGGGCCGAGTTCAGGTGCCTTCCTCCAAGCCTCCCTCGCAGCCCAGGAGTTGGAGGTCGCCGCTGCCATCGGCATCTGGAGCTCCTCATCCCCCCAGAGGGCTGCGAGGCGCATCCGCTCCATAACCGTGAAGGCGTATTCGATGCCGTAGCCGAGGGCCGCCGAGGTTGGATCCATGACGATGCGCTCCTTTGGGAGATACTCGAAGAGGCGTCTATCCAGCTCCTTCTGCTGGTTTATGTCTAGAGAAGTCCAGGCGAGGACGACGTGGCCATACCTCTTAGCCGCCTCGGCTATCGGCTCGTAGAGGTCGAGGGTCGCAGAGCTGAGTAGAACCCGCTCACCCTCAGCCACCTCAGCCGCCTTCATCAGGACCTCCCCATCCTTCTCAGGGTTCCCAGAGCCGCCGACGATGAGGGGGACATCAACGGCCTGTAGAACCTCCTCAACGGTCTTGGCGGCCTCCCTGGCGGGCGTATCCTTAAGCAGCGGATCCGTGCTTATGAGTTCGATGTCGATCATGTCGACGCCATACTTCTCAACGTAGACCCTCGCCCATTCGGCTGGGTCTGAGAGGACGTCTCCGAGGCTCTCCCTAACGGGTTTTGGTAGGCTTATCTCCATGTCGAAGACGTCGCCTACGATCACCGGCCTATGGGGCTGAGAGCCCTCGAAGAGGTAGAAGGCCGGAGTCTTCTCCCCTCCTATGGTTATGGATCGACATCTGGAGCCTCCCTCAGCCCTCGTCGCCCCGAGGACCACCTCGACGACCTGGCCTGGATACTCCTTTATCGGAGGCTTGAACTCCTCCTTTAGGAGCTCCATAGGCTTAGCAGGGGCTACCTTCTCCAATAGGGGTCTGATGACCTGGGGTTGGAGTATCAGCTCGAGGCGGTCAACCTCCATCTCGACGTTCTCGAGGGTGAGCTCCTCTAGGTCCTTCAGCCACTTGGAGATGATGTCCTCCCTCTCCTCCCCCTTCGCCATCCCCTTCACCTACTTGATCCGCTTTATGATCACCCTATCTGCGTAGATTCTGGCGTTCTCGAAGATTACTCTGAAGCCTCCAACCGCCGCCGTCACCGTTGGAAGCGGCCCGATGACGGCCTCCTCAGCCGGCTTCTCCTCCGGTGGCTTAGCCTCCTCCAGGGCTTTCCAACGCTCAACGACTGGGTGGCCTACACGCTTAAGGAACTCCTTAAGCTCCTCGACGTTTGAGACATCCTCCTCAGTCGGAATCTTGTCGACGAGCTCTGGGGGTATGAAGTCCTTAACCTTCTCCTTCACCCTCTTAGGCACCCAGACGATTCTATTCCAGCCTCCATCTGCCTGTAGGAACTTGGGTGAGCGCATATACTCTATGGAGATGCCGTGGAATCCGTCAACCTGGGTTCCACCGGCTGTGATGTCGGCGATGGCTGAGAAGGTCAACCCGTTGACGGCCTTACCCTTGAAGTCTCTGTCTATTATGCCGAGGCCGTCGACCTCCGGTATGTAGAAGGCGATGGCCTCGAAGCATCCGCAGGATGTATGCTCATATCCGAAGGCTGTGTAGAGCCAGACACGCTCTATGACGCCTCCGGACTTCTCCTTCAACACCTTGTTTACGCCCTCATACTCCCCCTTAATCGGGTCTAGGCATTCACCCTTCTCTATGACGAAGATCGGCCCCTTCGGGTCGACTCTTGAGGCAGCCCTCCCATCGAGCCAGCTTATGGCTCCACAGTTGGCGTATCTCTGAGGCGTTATGACGCAGACATGCGTTGGAGCGAAGGATTGGCAGAGGGTGCAGCCGTAGAAGACGTCGACATCCTCATCCCTCATCCCCCTTATCCTCGCATCCCTCGCCTCATAGACCTTCAATGCCTCTTGGTATAGCTCCTTAACCTTCTCAGGGTCCGTGATGAAGGTGACCTGTATCTTCTCTATGATGGGTATCTCGGACTTATACAGCCTTATCATCACCTTTCCGACGTATTCGAAGCTGTTTAGACCCTTGTTGAAGGATGCCATGCTCAGCCTTAGATGGATGTCGTATCTCTGGTTGAGGTGCATGAAGCCCTGGATGTAGTTGATGAACTCGTGAATTCGCCTCTCGAAGACTCCCTCCATCTCCTCCTCCAGCTCCTTTCCAGCCACCTCGACGAGTATGCCCAGCGGATGCGTCGACTTAGGCTCCATATCCTTCAGGTCCGGCCCTATGATGGTGATCTTGCCGTCCTCAACCTGGTCGAGGGGTCTAACCCTCACCAACTCGAATTTATGCTCAACCCTCGGGCCTCCCAGCTCTACGAATGTGTCCTTCCACCTTATCCTCTCGCCCTCGTAGATTACGCCTACGTCCACCGGTATATCCTCGAAGGACATCTCACATCACCTCCTCAAGTGCTGAAGCACCCCATTAATGTTCTCCTCCCACCTCTCCCTCGTCAAGTTTGGGAGGGACCAGGAGGCGTGGGGCTGATAGTAGGGGTCGAGGCTTATCGTCGTCAAGTATCCATCACCCCTCTTAGCGAAGTGCTTCAACCCCGAGAGGATGAGCCATGAGACGTAGTATTTGAAACCGATGAAGAGCGCCAAGTCATACTGCCCAGAGCCATCGAGGCCCTCCCAGTCGGGATCCCTAAGCCTCTCCCCGATCTCAACAGCTGAGAAGGGGTGGGCCTCCTTGAAGCCCTTATCGCTGAAGGCCTTCAACGTCGAGGGCGTCGTCGCTATGGGTATCCCAACGGCCTTTGATAGCTCTATGGCGTAGTTGACGACAGCCTCATCGGCCTCACCTCCGACGACGAGTATCGGCCTGGAGCTCCGCTTGATTAGGGAGGCGACGATCCTCGGATCCGTAATCACATGCGCCTTCTTAGGCCCTGGGATCTCAGCCGTCTGCCATGATTCTCCACGCATCATGGCCTTCACCCCCTTATCAGTCTTTTAAGCAGCGTTGGGTCTGGTATCGGCCTCTCCTGCCACCCCTTCTCCTCAAGGAACTTCATGATCTCATCCCTCATCGTTATCGGTATGTCCGCCTTCCTCCTCACATAGAGGTGTAAGTCGTCGGGTAGACATCCATAGAATCTCTTGTGGAGGTCTATCCAGTGGGTCAGCTTTATAGCCCTCCCCTTCGTCGTGTCGCTGGGTCGCATAACCAGCTTCGCTATCATAACCATCGCCTCCTCCTTCGTCTCAGCGGCGTAGAAGAGGTGTTCAGGAGCTGGGCCGACGTATACCCGCTCACCCGTCCTGGCGTCGTAGACATACCAATCCTCCTCCCGCTCACGTCTTCCGAGGAGCATCCGCCGATACTTCAATCCATGGGGGCCTACGATGACTGGGACGCCGAGCCTCCAGAAGCCGCTGGCTATCGAAGCAGCCTTCTGACTCATCGCCCCCCAGGCTACGCCGACTGCTCCAACCCTATTGAGGACGTAGTCAGCTATCTCCTCATAGTTGGCCCTCAGATTCCTCTTGGCGAATATCCTCGCGATCTTTATGGCCGCCCCAGCTATATGGGGGTTGGAGACGCAGGAGCCTATGTTTAGGACGCCGCCTGCGTCGAAGACTCCTGGATACTTCTCATAGATGGTTTGACCCTCCTCATCCTTCACCATCGCCATCGACATCGCGGCGCATCCCGTCGCTACGACGATGTAGTTTCTACGGGCGAACTCCTCGGCGATCTCAGCCACCTCTATCCCGCCTCTGGGATAGTTGGCGCATCCTACGAGGGCGACTACGCCTGGAATCTCCCCGAGGACTATGGGGCCGCCTACACGCCTTATCTCGACGTCCTGCACCGCTCCTCGGCCAACCCTGATCTTAAACCTCTCAGAGGCCATGCGCTCCCTCGCTGCGGAGGCTATTAGGCTGTGGATCGGAATCCCCTGCGGGCAGGCGCTTTCACATCTCACGCATCCTATACAATCCTCATAGAGGGCTTCGAGGGCTGATAGGTCTCCCTTTGCAGCCTTCTCCAACGCCTCTGGGATAGGCAGATCATTTGGACATGCCCTGCGGCATTCGAGGCATCGTCTACAACGCTTAGCCCATTCGACAACCTCCTCCCTCGATGGGAGGATTCCACTCTTCCTCCTCTTCGGCGCAATCTCCATCGCAACCCTTACGGCTACCTCACCAACTTTATCTGGGTCGAGGATCAAGGCCCCAGGAGCCTTACCCGAGACCAGGTCTTCGACTATGGCATCGGGATCATCGTGAGTCCTATCTGGGAGGCCGTGGCAGCACTTCTCGCTGGCTGCTATGAAGGGCGCCCCTATCTTCATAGCCTCCATGATTAGGTTTGTCCTGATGCACTGCTCATCGACGACGATGACGTCGGGTATCCCACTTCTGACGAACCTCAACTGCCATGAGATCGGCCCTATTATCTTGGCCCCAGCGTTGTATCTGGTTATGTCATGGGCTGTGCAGCAGATTCCGGCCACCTCAACCTGTCCATAGAGCTGGTGGTCGATGAGGTAGTTGACTATCTCAACGGCGGGTGGGACGTTGTGTCCTATGACGAGGATGACCGGCTTCGAGGTGTCGACGACTCCCCACCCTATCTCGGTGAAGGGCGCCTCTGGGTCTGCCCTCGGGAATCCATAGGCGGATATCTGAGCCGCGTCGGCGATCTCCATTCCAACCTGGTCGATCATGCCTGCGTGGAAGACCTTGGACTCGAAGTCGAGGTTGTTCCCCTCCATACCTGTGTGGCAGCAGGAGAGTAGATGCGTCAACTGCTCCTCACAGTAGTCTAACACCATCTCCAGGTCTCCCAGGGTCTTCGGCTTCACACCCGTTACGAGGGTTGTCACGGGCATATCGATCTCGACGGCGTCCTCCCCGACGTTTATCGGGGTCTCACGGCCATACTTCTCGACGAGATGCTCGACAAGGAGGATTTCGACCTGATCTCGATCGTCCTGCCGCACAACCTCCACGCCTCCGTGGCCATCAAATGTCTTGAGGCCGGAAAGCACGTTGTTGTGGAGAAGCCGATGTGCATAACGGTGGGCGAGGCGACCGAGATGATAAGCGCGGCCAAGGAGCACGGCAGGATGCTGACCGTCTTCCACAACCGCAGATGGGACGCCGACTTCTGCACGCTGAGGAGGATCATCAAACAGGGGCTCATAGGCGAGGTGTTCCACGTCGAGATGTTCGGCGGCGGCTAC
>JAPDJB010000163.1 GCA_029259285.1 Candidatus Bathyarchaeota archaeon
GGCGTAAACTCAACGAGGGTAAGCCCCCATGGAGCTTCATAGACGGCCCAATAACGGCTAACAACCCCATGGGTGTTCACCACGCCTGGGGGCGAACCTACAAGGATCTATGGCAACGCTACAAGGCTATGAGGGGATATGAGATCAGGTATCAGAACGGCTTCGACTGCCAGGGCCTATGGGTTGAGGTTGAGGTCGAGAAGGAGCTCGGCTTCAAATCAAAGCGGGACATAGAGGCCTACGGGATAGCGGAGTTCGTGAAGCGCTGTAAACAGCGGGTTCTACGATACGCGGCGAAGCAGACAGAGCAGTCGATTAGACTTGGAATGTGGATGGATTGGGACGATCCAGATGAGCTGAGGAAGCTAGCCGACGCATTGGAGGAGCCGATGAAGGAGACCATCTTCAAAAGCGCCAGGGGCCCTGTGAGGGGGACGGCTGAGGAGATCGTCGGCAGATTGGGGTCGCCGGAGATGGGGGGCAGCTACTTCACCATGTCCGATGAGAACAACTACTGCATCTGGATGCTGTTGAAGAAGTGCCATGAGCGGGGCTGGATATATAAGGGCGAGGATGTGATGCCCTGGTGCCCAAGATGTGGAACCGCCCTAAGCGAGCATGAGATCGTCACAGAGGGCTACAAGGAGCTGACCCACCTCAGCCTATACGTCGAGTTCCCCCTCCGAAACCATGAGGGAAGCCTCCTCATCTGGACGACGACCCCCTGGACGTTGACATCCAACGTCGCGGTGGCCGTCCACCCAGACCTCACCTATGTTAAGGTGAAATTCAACGACAAGGTCTACTACGTCGCCAAGGGGGCGCTTCAAAGGGTCTTCCCAAAAGGCGGATACGAGGTTCTGGAGGAGCTGAAGGGAAGCGACATGGAAGGCTGGAGCTACGAAGGCCCCTATGACCACCTCGAAGACCCGAAGAAGGCTGGAGCTCCAGAGGCTCATAGGGTCATCCTATGGAAGGAGGTCGTCGAGACCGAGGGGACAGGCCTGGTTCATATAGCCCCTGGATGCGGCCGTGAAGACCTACAGCTGGGCAGGGAGTATGGATTACCCATCATCGCCCCCCTGGACGAGATGGGCTTCTTCCTCAAAGGCTTTGGATGGCTCTCGGGAATGCATGTCTATGACACCGCTGAGCCGATAGCTGAGGACTTGAAGAGGCGGGGCCTCCTCTTCCGCTCCGAATGGTATACGCATAGGTATCCGGTCTGCTGGAGATGCGGAAGCGAGCTGGTCTTCAGACTCGTGGAGGAGTGGTTCATAAGGATGGGGGAGAAGCTCAACAAGCCCTTCGAGGAGTTGACGCCTGAGGAGAAGGAGCGGAATCTACGCTACCAGATAATGGAGTCAGCGATGCAGGTTAGATGGATACCCGAGTTCGGCCTTGCGAGGGAGCTGGACTGGCTGAGGAACATGGAGGACTGGATGATATCGAAGAAGCGTTATTGGGGGCTGGCCCTACCCATCTGGGAGTGCCCCAAATGTGGATGGTTCACCGTCATAGGGAGCAAGGAGGAGCTCAGGGAGAAGGCCGTTGAGGGATGGGAGGTCTTCGAGGGGCACAGCCCTCACAGGCCCTACATCGACGCCGTAAAGATCAGATGCGAACGCTGCGGAGCCCTCGCCAGCAGGATATCGGACGTGGGGAATCCATGGCTCGACGCCGGCATCGTCGCCTTCTCCACGCTTCGATATAGGCATAACAGGGAGTATTGGCGTCGATGGTTCCCAGCCGACTTCATCACCGAGTGCTTCATCGGCCAATTCAGAAACTGGTTCTACGCTATGCTGGCTATGAGCACCATATTGGAGAGGACGACTCCCTTCAAGGTCTGCCTCGGCCATGGCCTAGTCCTCGACGAGCAGGGGCGTGAGATGCATAAGAGCTGGGGGAATGTCATCTGGTTCGATGAGGCCGTCGAGAGAATGGGAGCAGACGTTATGAGGTGGATATACTGCAGGACGAAACCCGAAGATGATGTCCGCTTCGGCTATGGCATCGCAGAGGAGGTGAAGCGCAGATTCTTCATACCTCTGCTGAACCTCCACAACTTCCTCTCCATCTATGCAAACCTCGATAAGTGGACTCCTGATCAGAGGGCTGAGCGGTTGACGCTCCTCGACCGATGGATACTATCGAGGCTGAATAGGTTGGTGAAGGTGGTCACTGAGGCCTTAGATGACTATGATGCCTACACGGTGACGAGGGAGATCGAGAGATTCGTCGACGAGCTATCCAAGTGGTATGTCCGTAGAAGCCGTAGGAGGTTCTGGAAGAGCGAGGCGGATGAGGATAAGAGAGCCGCCTACTCGACGCTCTACACCTGCCTCAAGACCCTTCTACTGCTCCTAGCTCCCTTCACACCCTTTATAACCGAGGCCCTCTACCAGCGGCTCGTCCGAAGAGCTGAGCCAGATGCCCCTGAGAGCATCCACCTAAACGACTGGCCCGAGCCGAGGGAGGAGTTCATCGATGAGGAGCTAATGGCGGACATGGAGGTGGCGATGAGGGTGAGCAGCCTCGGCAGAGCAGCGAGGAGCAGGGGCGGAGTAAAGCTGAGGCAGCCCCTCCAGGAGGCCGTCGTGGTGGCCGACCCCGAGACCATTAAGCGTCTGAAACCCCTCATCGACATCATAAGGGATGAGTTGAATGTGAAGAGGGTGAGACTGACGGAGGATCGGGGAATCCTCATAAGGTTGAGGGCAAAGCCGATACCCAGGCTCCTAGGCAGGAGATATGGAGCCTTATATCCAAAGGTGGCTGAGGCCGTCGAGGCTCTAAGCGAGGAGGAGGTTGAGAGGCTGCGCAGGGGGGAGGCGATAACCCTGGAGGTGGAGGATGAAACCGTGGAGCTGAGGCCGGAGGAGGTTGAGATAAGGGAGGAGTCGAGGGAGGGATACGTCCTCGCCGATGAGCTTGGCATCATAGTCGGCGTCTACACGGAGTTGACGGAGGAGCTGAGATATGAGGGGCTAGCGAGGGATATCGTCAGACGTATACAGGCTTTGAGGAAGGAGGCTGACTTCGAGATCGACGACCGCATCGAGACCTACTACCTCGGCGACCCAGAGCTGGAGAAGGCCTTCGAGGTCGAGGCCGAATACATAGCGGCTGAGACCCTCTCCATAGCCCTACACAGAGCTGAGCCACCTGAGGGGGCCTATGTCAAGGAGTATGAAATCGATGGAAGGCGACTCAAGTTAGGACTGATGAGGGTGGGTAAATAGACGGGAAGAGAGGATACGCCCAATATACGTCTTAAAATTTTAAGGCCTCTAAAAACCGCTCCAAAGCATCCAGATATCTCAATCCGAGGGGAGTGATCACATATTTCGTGATCTTTCTCCTCCCATAATAGGTTGAAATCTCTTTTAGAAGCCCCCTCTTAGCGAGGGTTTGGGTTGGCCCTCTAGTCTGTTGATCCTGTAGCGTTATCTTTCCCATCGTCAATCGACTGATTTCACGTGCTATCTCCGGAATGGAGAGGGGATTTGAATTTGATTTGAGCACTGATAATATAAAGAATGAATGAGCAACGCAGATATTCTCCAATTTCATCTTAATTTTTAATGGATCATCCTTCACTTTATTCATGCATGCGTTAGGATATATTTCCTTTATATACCTTTTCAATATTCAATTTTATGAGAGATTTTCGTAAAGATTTTTAATAAAATCTGCCTCATCAAATTTGTGGAGAGGTTCAGCATAGATAGGTTCCTGTTCTCCCCTGGGAGGAGGCTGATAGGCTTCATTGTGAGGGGTGTCTCTAAGAGGGGTATCCTCGCCTCTCTGGTGAACCTATTCTCCGATAGGGGGATCGACATCGCCTATTGTTCAAGTAAGGCTGCGATGGAGGGGGAAGGGGGGCGAATACTTCTCTTCGTAGATCTAACCGATTCTCCCGTAAATCCCCATTCGATAGCGGATGAGCTTAGGGATGTGGACGCCATAGAGGGGGTTGAGGTCATAGAGTCTAATGTTGAGGGCTTCATAGCCGATACATCCTTCCCCCTCATCATAGGCTCAGCTAGGGCGGTTATCCTCGACGATTCGGCCTTGAAGGGCTTGCTGGTGAAGTTTAGGGAGAGGCTTGGAACCGGTGCTGAGGCTATGCTTTACCACATCGGCCTAGAGGTTGGTAAGGAGAGGTGGAGGTACATCCTACGCATGGCCGATGAGATCGGAGCTGAGAGATTCATTGATAGGGCGTCGATAGCGGCTGAAGTTTTCCGATCCATGGGATATGGCATCCTGAGGATTAGGGAGCTGAGGGAGGAGACTCCCCACGTGACCCTAGAGGTCTGGGACTGCATCGAATGTCAGCTGGGGAGGCCCTTCAGCCAGTTTATAAGGGGTCTCTTAGCAGGTCTAACCTCGATCATCTACGAGAGGGAGATGTACGCCATGGAGAATAGGTGTATAGCCGTTGGAGATCCCTACTGCCTCTTCGAGATAACGCCTTAGAAAGGGGTTTAAAGCTGGAATCAGCCTTCGTTCATCATCGGCGGGATTAAATAGGTTTTAAGGGAATCGTTGAATGGTCTCCGTGTCTCCTTTAGAGGCTCTCCTCATAGGCGTACTCCAGGGATTCCTGGAGTGGATGCCGCTCTCAAGTGAGGGACTCGCCTCGCTCACCCTCATGGCCTTTGGCCTGGGAGGATTGGAGGCCGTAAATCTCTCCATAATGCTTCACCTTGGAACCTCCATCGCGGCCATCATCTATTTCCACAGAGACCTATCCAGGGATTTCATGGGAGATAAGAGGATCCTACGGGTGCTTCTCATAGCGACTCCATTAACCGGCTTAACGGCTCTCCCCCTCTACGGAGTTCTCAGCGAGGCCTCCTCCCTGGGAGTCCTACTTCAGCTTCTCATCGGTTTCTCCCTCATATCTACGGGTCTATTGATGAGAGGCGTCAAACATGGGGGAGGGAGGAGAACACTGACTCCATGGGAGACGGCGGCCCTTGGAATTGTTCAGGGTCTCGCCGTCATCCCTGGAGTCTCAAGGTCTGGGATAACCCTAACCTACCTCCTATTCAGAGGCCTAGAACCCTCGCAGGCCTTCAGCTTGGCGTATATGCTGGGCATACCTTTAGGACTGATCGCCCCCATAGGCCTCACAATTCTAGGAACCAATCCCCCCTTCAACTCTCAGCTTCTCCTCGCCCTCATCTCATCCTTCGCCGTGGCTCTAATCTCCATAGATCTCCTCCTCAAAGCCGCGAGGAGTAGGAGAATCTGGATCCTCTGCCTCTCGCTTGGCGTAGCGACGATCCTCGTCGCTGTGCTCCATGGGTGGTGGATTTGAGGATCCTCTTCATAGAGCCTCCGAAGGATTACTGGTTTCTGATGGGGGAGCATCTACCACCGCCCCTCGCCCTACTTCAGCTAGCCGCCTATCTGGAGGCCCATAGCCCAGGGATGGAGGTTGACGTCTTGGACTGTAGGGCTATGGGCCTCGACTGGAGGGGATTGGAGAGGCGGCTTGAGGCTGAGCAGCCGGATGTTGTAGCCGTCAGCGGTAGCTGCACTAAGGATGCCTACATCGTCTCATGGACTCTGAAGCTGGCTAAGGAGATCAACCCCAAGGTCTACACCATTACAGGGGGTCAACACTACTCAGCTCTAGCGGAGGAGATTATGAGGGAGAACCCCCACATCGACTTCATCGTCAGAGGCGAGGGGGAGAGAGCCCTACAGGAGCTCCTACAGAGCCTGAAGAGGGGTAGACCCCCAACGGGGGTTAGGGGCCTAACCTTTAGACATGGCAGCCAGGTGGTCTCCACTCCCCCTCAACCCCTTATAGGCGACCTCAACGAGCTTCCGATGCCCGCCTACCATCTAGTCGAGGATTTTATGGACTGCTATCACTTCGAGATGATGGCCCCTGGAAGACGCTACGCCATAGTGGAGGGGAGCAGGGGCTGCGGTTATAGCTGTAGCTTCTGCACTCAAAGCCCCTTCTGGGGTCATAGGTGGAGAGGTAAATCGCCCGAGAGGCTGGCTGAGGAGTTTGAGATGCTATACAGCAACTATGGTGTAGAGCTTATCTGGCTGGCGGATGACAACTTCCCCCTCGATGAGAGAGCTGAGAGGTTCTGCCGTGAGATCATCGATAGGGGTCTCGGCGATGATGTTTCATGGTTCGTCCAGACACGGGCTGACAGCGTCGTGGAGAGGCAGAGGCTTCTACCCCTCATGAAGAGGGTTGGCTGCCTCTGGATGCTTATAGGGGTGGAGAGTCACAGCCCCGAGAGGCTGGGGAGTTACGGTAAGACCTTGAAACCCGAGGCATCCAGGGAGGCGATTAGATCGTTGAAGCATCATGGCATCTTCTCCCAGGCAACCCTCATCATAGGCGATAGAGAGGATGA
>JAPDJB010000056.1 GCA_029259285.1 Candidatus Bathyarchaeota archaeon
AGCATTCTCTTGATCCTCTCAAGGTCCCTCTCGTTGGCCTGGATGATGATGTCTCCACCCCCTATTGCCTCCACTCCCTCCAGGATGAGGTGGCTGAGGACTGCATCGTAGTCCACGCTCTCATCTCTCCCCTCGGCGATCTCCCTCATCCTCCGCTCCACCTCCTGGAAGACGGTGGAGACAGCCTTCTCCCTCGCCTCCATTAGGAGCCTCCTCCCCTCCAGCTCACCGGCCCCGACGATCCTATCCCTAAGGGCCTTGAGATCCGAGGAGAGGAGGTTGAGGATCTCCCTCTCCGCCTCCTCCCTGATCCTCCTCGCCTCCTCCTCAGCCTCCCTGAGGATCCTCTCGGCCTCCTCCTCCGCCTCCTTTAGTATGGCCTCCCTCCTCTCCACCACCCTCTCTATCAGCCTCGCCTCCAGCTCCAGGGTCTCCTCAGCCAAGGGGCAGCACCTCCTTCAAGACGAGGGAGACGGCCTCCTCGAAGTTCTTCTTCGCCCTCCTCTCCACCTCCCTCACCCTCCGCCTATACTCCCTTATCCTCCTCTCAGCCTCCTTCTTGGCTGCCTCCTCCTCCCTCCTAAGGATGTCGTCTACGCCTACGCCTCTCTTAGCCCTCTCAAGTCTCTCCTCCGCCTCCCTCCTCGCCTCCTCCAGGAGGGTCTCAGCCCTCCCCCTCGCCTCCTCCCTGATCCTCCTCGCCTCCTCCTCAGCCTCCTCCAGAAGCCTTTGGAGACGCCCACCTATCGAGACGACCCTCTCCATACTCTCACAGCTCCAACTTGGTTCCCACGGCGAGGGAGACAGCCCTCTTCAACTCCTCCATCCTCATCCCCGTCTCCAGGGTAAGATCGGGTATCAAGGCGAAGATGGGGGAGATATCCCCCCTCCTCATCACCGCCTCCCTCACGGGAAGCGTCTCCTCAGCGAATCTCTCTGGGAGTACGATGAGCCTGTAATCCCCCTCCTCAACCAATCTCCTAAGAAGGCTAGCCGCCTCCTCGCCACTCTCGGCCTCGAAGCCTTCAGCCCCCACCAGCTCGAAGCAGGTTATGAAGGGTGGGGGGCCGACGACGGCTACCGTCATTTCCTATTTGCTCACCCCATCTTCACTAAAAAAACTTATGTCAGCCCCAGCGGCGCTATTTGGGCAGGGAGGAGAGGAAGTAGGGTAGGAGATAGTCGGTGACGAGTCTCGGATAGATGCCTATCAACAGGGCGGCGACGGCGAAGACGATGAGGGGGATCAGCATCAGGGGTGGGGCCTCCTTCACCTCTTTAAGCCTCTCGGGGAGGGGGCCGAAGAAGATGCGCCTCATGGTCCAGAGGGCGTAGCCGACGGTGAGCACAGTCATGATGATGGCGACGACGGCGACGATCACCCTCTCAGCCGACCCCTCCAGGGCGCCGGAGAAGACGCCGCTGAAGATCATGAACTTAGACATGAAGCCCATCGTCGGCGGGACGCCGGCTATGGCGAAGAAGCCGAGGAGGGTGAGGGTGGCGGTGAGGGGCATCCTGTCGGCGAGGCCTCCCAGCTCCTTGATGCTCCTGGTTCCAACCCTGGAGATGAGTATGCCGGCGACGCAGAAGAGGATGCACTTTCCGAAGCCGTGGCTGACATAGTGGAAGACGACGCCTGATAACCCATAGGCGGCGGCGCTGGCGAGGCCGAGGAAGAGGTATCCCATCTGGCTGATGCTGCTGTAGGCGAGGAATCTCTTGATGTCATCCTGAGCCAGGGCCATGAGGCCGCCGTAGACCATCGTCACCAGGGCCCAGAGGGAGAAGAGGGTGGCGAAGCCCCTGAAGACGGGATACATCGGGACGGCGACTAGCCTTATGGCGGCGTAGGCCCCTATGCCGATCATAGCGGGGCTCAGCAGCGCCGAGATGGGTGTCGGAGCCTCGGCGTGGGCGTAGGGAAGCCAGATGTGGAGGCCGAAGACCGCCATCTTGGTGAAGAATCCTATCAGGATGGCGATGGCTATCCAGGGGGCGAGGGGGCTGCCGACGACGCCGCTGAGGGCGCTGATCTCGAAGCTCCCCGTGATCCAGTAGCTGGAGAGGATTCCAGCCAGGAGGATGACGGCTCCGACGTGGGTCCAGAGGAAGTACATCATCCCTATGCGTTCTCGTTCTCCGTAGCCGTAGTTGTTGATGAGAGCCCAGCTGGGGACGAGCATCAGCTCGTAGAAGAGGTAGAACTCGATGAGGTTGGTGGCCAAGACGGTTCCCATCATGCCGACGGCGTAGAGGAGGTAGAGCGCATAGTAGGTGCCATAGGCCTGAGGCCCTATATGCTCGCCGGTCTCATGCTCCCACTCGTGGAACCTATGCTCCATGTAGGGTATGCTGTAGAGGCTGACGAAGAGGCAGAGGATGTTGATGGTGAGGAGCATCCAGACGCTGAGGCCGTCGGCCAGGAGGCCGAAGGTCAAGCCTGCCTCCGGAGCCCACCTATAGAGCTCCAGATGGGGCGGGCCCTCCCAGACCTCGGCGGCGACGAGGAGGGCGAGTAGAAGGGTGTAGACCAGGGGGATGAAGGCAATCCACCCCGTATTCCTCTCCAGCCTCCTACCCATCACATAGGCTATGGGGGCGAAGAGGAGGGGGACGATCAATATCTGGGTTAAGGGATACATCTCTCAGCCACCTCCAAACCAGTAGATCAAGAGGAGTATCAAGATGAGGAGGGTGAACCCGATGTAGAGGATGTTAAAGCTGAGGATGCCGGTCTGCACCCTCTTCAACCGGTGGTAGAGGGCGGTGGCGGCGCTGGGAACCCCCTCGTTGAGGCCCTTATCGACTACCTCCCGCTCAAAGCCGGCGTAGATATAGGCGGAGAGGAGGGGGAAGAAGCCGGCCACGGCGCCGCTCAACCTATCGAAGAAGAGCTGCTCCAGGCCCCTGAAGAGCCAATCCTTGAAGGAGAGAAGGCCGTCGACGAAGATGGCGTAGTAGAGGGGATTCATATACCACCTGTTCCAGAGGAATGTGTGAATCCCCTTGAGGAGGCTCGACCTAGAGACCAGCTCCCAGGGGTCGGCCCTGCGGGATAGATAGAAGAGCCATCCAGGCAGCCCTCCCAGGAGGAGCATGACGGCGGAGACTGAGACAGCCGTCAGCTTTATGGAGAGCTCCATGTGGACCGTGGGGGCGTGGACATGGAGTCCATGGAGCATGTGATGCATCTGCTCCTCCAGGAAGAGCTCCGGCGATAGGTGGGGGTTCACCAGGCCTATGAGGCCTAGGACGCCCACGCCGACGACGAGGGCGACGAGGATGGCGTAGGGGACCCACATCACGGGGGGAGCCTCATGGATGTGGTGGCCGTGGTGCTCCAACTCCTCAAGGTGGTGGCTCTCATGGCCGTAGAAGGTGAGGCTGAGGCATCGGAGGCTGTAGAGGAACGTGAGAGCCGCGCTGAGGGCGGCGAGGATGAAGAGGGCCAAGGCCAGGGGCGTCTCGGCTGCGAGGCAGCTTAGAAAGACGGCGTCCTTGCTCCAGAAGCCGCTGAGGGGCGGGATGCCAGAGAGTGATAGGAAGGCGATGAGCATCAATCCATGGGTTATGGGCATATACTTCTTCAGGCCTCCCATGTCGAAGATATAGATGGACTCGACGGCGTGGATGACGGAGCCTGCACAGAGGAAGAGGGCTGCCTTGAAGAGGGCGTGGCTTATGAGGTGGAAGAGGCCTCCGGTTAAGCCTAAGAGGTAGGCCTCCTCGCTGAGGCCTGAGACCCCGAGGGCGAGCATCATGTAGCCTATCTGGCTGACGGTGCTGTAAGCCAGTATCTTCTTCAACTCCACGGAGACCAGGGCCTGGGAGGCGGCGAGGAAGGCGGTGAAGCCCCCGATGAAGGCGATGGCCGTGAAATACGTCAGGGCCTCCCCTACGCCGTGATGCCAGTAGCCGAGATAGAAGACCGGCGACATCCTGGCGACGAGGTAGACGCCGGCCTTAACCATCGTCGCCGCATGAATGAGGGCTGAGACCGATGTGGGGCCAGCCATCGCCTCCGGCAGCCACTCATGCAGGGGGAACTGAGCCGATTTGCCGCAGGGGCCGAGGAGGAAGAGGATGGCCGTCAGCGACAACAGGCCAGGGGTGTGGGCGATGGCGTGAAGCCACCTGGGAGCCGTCTCGATGAGCTCCACGAAGTTTAGGGTTCCGGCGTAGTGGAAGATGATGAAGATGGCGGCGAGGAGGAAGACGTCGCCTACGCCGGTGACGACGAAGGCCTTCATCCCGCAGTGCGAGGGGGGATACATCGGCGTCGGCGGGGGACCCCCAAGCCAACGCTTCTTCTCGTCTCTATAGTAGTAGCCTATGAGGGCGTAGCTGCACATGCCGACGCCCTCCCAGCCGATGAGCACCTGGATGAGGTTGTCGGAGAGCACGAGGAGAAGCATGTTTCCGATGAAGAAGAGGAAGAAGAACCAGTAGCGAGTGAGGCAGGGATCGCCGTGCATGTAGCCGACGGAGTAGACGACGATGAGGAAGGAGATGAAGGCGACGACGTTTGCCACGATGATGCTCAGCGGATCGACGAGAACCCCCACCTCCAAGGGGTGGCCGCCTGGAAACTCGATCCAGGTGGTGAGCTTTATGTCCCCAGGATAATGGCCCGCCAGGAGATCTGGGAGCATGGAGGCGGCGAAGACGACGGCTAGGAAGGCGAAGAGGACGGCGGCGTAGTCCCTCACCCTATGGCCTAACCTCTCCAAGAGGGGCATGGACAGGGCCCCGAGGATGGGAAGGAGCCAGCAGAGCCAGGGGCCTGGATACTCAGCTATGACCTCGAGGGGCCCCATCACGCCCTCCCTCCGGTCATATCACCTAACTCCCCCTCAACCGCTTTAAAAGATTGCTCCCTCATCCACCCATCACCGCCTCCATATAGCTCTCCAGCCTTAGAACCAGCGCCCTCGAGGCGGCGGAGGCATACCTTATGGCGGGGGAGGGGTAGACGCCTAGGAGGATGATGAGAAGAGCCATGAAGAGGGTGACCGCCAACATCGGGAGGGGGGGCTCCCCCGCCTCAATCTCCTCCTCCGGCGTTGAGACGAGGGTCTTCAAAACTCTCAGATAGTAGGCCATGCTGAGGGCGCTGTTGAGGACGCCTGCCACGGCCAGCAGGGGCATCCCGGCTCCTATGCGGAGGAGAAAAGGATGAACTTGCTGATGAAGCCGTTGGTGGAGGGGACGCCGCCGAGGCCGAGGAGGGCGACGAAGAGGGAGAAGGCCGTGTAGGGCATCCTCCTCCCCACCCCCACCAGCTTCTTGATATCTCTCGTTCCCGTCTCGTGGACGATGTTGCCGGCGGCGAGGAATGCAAGCCCCTTCATCAGGGAGTGATTCAGGACATGGAGGAAGGTCCCCATGATGCCATAGGCCGTCCCCGTTGATACGCCTATCAGCATATAGCCCATCTGGGCGATGCTGCTGTAGGCCAGCATCCTCTTAATGTCATCCTGCAGGAGGGCTAGGATGTTGGCGAAGGTCATTGTTATCAACGCCAGGGCCGCCATCATCACCCCGAAGAGCTCGGGGTGGAAGATGAGGTAGAAGACCCTCGTCATGGCGTAGAGGCCGGTCTCGATGACGACGCCGGATAGGAGGGCGCTGATGGGGCTTGGAGCCTCGGGATGGGCGTCGGGCAGCCAGGTGTGGAGGGGGACGATGGCGGCCTTGACGCCGAAGCCGATGAGGAGCGTCGAGAGCAGGAGCAAAAGCCAAGGCGTGGGCGCCGCTCCCCTGAGGCTGGCTGAGAGATATGCGAAGTTGAGGGTTCCAGTAAGGCCGTAGAGGAGAGACATGCTGAGCAGTAGGAAGGCGCTTCCAGTGGCGCTCATGATGAGGTATTTGAAGCCCGCCTCTATGGGGGCCCATCGATGCTTGAGGAAAGCGACGAGGACGTAGCTGGAGATGGCCATCATCTCCCAGAAGACGAAGAGGATGAAGAAGTCGCCTGCTAAGGCGACGCCCGTCATCCCAGCCATCATGAGGAGGACGAGTGTATAGAACTCCGTGAGCCGACTCTCCTCCTCCATATAATGATAGGAGTAGACGACGGCTAGGAAGCCTAAAAGGGCGACGCAGCCAGCCATATAGACTCCGAGGGTGTCGATCTCGAAACATCCCGCTAGGGGGGGACTCCCCAGGAGGGAGGAGACGATAACCCGCCCTGGAGAGGCCCTGAGCTCCTGGTAGAGGAGATAGATGGAGATGAGGTTGAGCGTAGAGAAGGCTATGGCCCAGAGCTCCCTAAGCCTCCTGAGACCCGTCTTCTCAGCTAGGAGGCCGATGAGGGGGAGGGTTCCACCTCCGAGGAGGAGAAC
>JAPDJB010000089.1 GCA_029259285.1 Candidatus Bathyarchaeota archaeon
CCCTACATGCCGATAGTCGCCGTCGTCGAGGTCGCCTCGAAGCCGAGAACCGTTCCAGGAGGCCATGTCATCCTCCGCGTTCGAGATGAAACCGGTGAGATGGATGCGGCGGCCTATGAACCGACGGGATCCTTCAGAGAGATCATCCGCTCCCTCATACCTGGAGACATAATTCGAATATATGGAGGCGTCAGACCGATGGGGAGGGAAGCCTCGACGATAAACTTGGAGAAGGTTGAGATCCTAGAGCTGGCGAGGGATGTGAGACTCATGAATCCCCTCTGCCCCCTCTGCGGGGCAAGGATGGAGTCCATGGGACGTGGAAAGGGATACAGATGTCGGAGGTGTCGATATAGGGATGAGACCCTATCGAAGATGGAGGTGGAGGTTCCCCGCGGCGTGAGGATAGGCCTATATCTACCGCCGCCGAGGGCTCAGAGGCATCTAACAAAGCCCCTGAGGAGATATGGGCGGGAGAAGAGGGGGCCACCGGTAGGCCCATTATATGAGCCTTGGCATCACCCCTAGCAGATTCCTCAGGTATGGTGTTCTCATCGGGAGGTTGGGGTCATTAACATATAGGGTGTTGACTCTCACTCTACTGATGTCTCCATGGCGAAGGTTGAGATTCCCCTACGGGATTTCCTACAGGCTAATCCTCCATCGGTCGTCGTCCTGGCAACCTGCGTCGACGCCTCCGGTAAGCCTAACATCATAACCCTCGGCATGTTCATGCCCATCAGCTTCGATCCGCCGCTGGTCTGCATCGGGGTTTCACCGAAGAGATACAGCCATAAACTCATCGAGGAGACGGGTGAATTCGTGATAAATGTCCCAACGGAGGACATCATCGAGGAGACCCACTTCTGCGGCACCAAATCTGGGAGGGACTATGATAAATTCAAGGAGACGGGTCTGACGCCGAGGCCGGCTTCAAGGGTTAAGCCACCCCTCATAGAGGAGTGCTACGCCCACCTGGAATGCCGAGTTGTTCAGAGATACACCTGCGGAGACCACACACTCTTCATAGGCGAAGTCGTGGCAGTCCATATAAATAAAGAGGCTCTAGCAGAGGATGGAAGAGTTGACATCCTAAAGGCTAAACCCATCTTCCAGAGAAACTACATCTACTATGGGTTAAGGTGGCCTTAACCCACTTTTTAAGGGAAAGGCTTTTCAAAATCCTAATCCTCCTCGCATCGGGCGAGTCAGCATCCCTACTAGTGGCCCTAGTCATCGTCGTCGCCCTCTCCGCCCTCCTAATATCATGGAATTCTATCGGGCATTTGACGGCGATTGAGGAGCAGCTATCTACGGTAGAGGAGGCCTCCGAGGAGGAGGGGGAGTAAGCGAGATATACACTCGGTGAGTCGAGCTTTATATAGGGATGCTCCTCCAATATGAGGGGCGTCGAGGGCTGGATGTATCCCAGGGAGTATGATGAGGCCATCACCGTCTTCTCACCGGAGGGCCGCCTCTACCAGGTTGAGTATGCCATGGAGGTTGTCAAGCGAGGCTCCACAATCGTCGGCGTCGCATCACCGGAGGGAGCCGTCCTGGCGGCTGAGGAGAAGCCGGAGAACAAGCTGCACCTGACGAATCCCTCGCAGAAGCTCTTCCAACTCGATGAGCATATAGGCGTCGCGGTAGCTGGGATGAGGGGGGACGCAAGGGTTCTCGTGAACTATGGGAGGATAATCTGCCAATATCACCGGCTCCTATACGATGAGCCGATGGATCTAGAGGCCCTCGTGAGGATGCTGGGAGACCTCATCCACGCCTATACGCAGATGGCGTGGGTTAGACCCTTCGGAGTCGGCCTACTGATAGCCGGCGTAGATCACGGCGAGGCTAGGCTTCTCTCCCTCGATCCCAGTGGCAGCTATAAGGGGTATAGAGCAACAGCCCTGGGAAGGGGTGAGAGGGCAGCCGTGGAGCTGCTGGAGAAGCGCTACAGGGATGGCCTCACACTCGACGACGCCATCAGGCTAACCCTAGAAGCTCTTAAGGCATCCTCCGAATCCCTCTCACCAGCCGATGTCTCCCTCGCCATTATACCCCGCGAGACCGCCTCCCTGAGATGGCTCAGCCCCGAGGAGCTCCAGGGATACATGGCTTAACCCCTCCTCTTCGGGATGGTTATCGAGACCATTATGGCGCATAGAAGGCAGAAGAGGCCTCCGACGATGAAGGGTGTCTTCAAGCCGTAGAGATCCCAGATGAGGCCGAAGACGAAGGGGCCTGGGATGTCGCTGAGGCCGACGAGCATCTTATAGGTTCCTATGACCTCAGCCCTCTGCTCCACTGGTGCGAGGTCGGCGACCCACGCCTGTATATTCGGCCTATAAAGGCCTTGATACACGCCGTGGAGCAGGAAGAGTAGGCCTACAAGGATGTAGGATGAGGCGTAGGCGAAGCCTATGGTGAGGATGCCGAGGACGATCATGCCGAGGATAACCGGCGTCTTCCTACCGAAGCGATCTGAAAATCTCCCCGCGAAGTAGGCCGTGGGGGCGAAGCTGACGTTGATCAGCCAATAGAGCAGCACCGTCGCCCAGAAAGCCTCTTTGGGTATGCCCAACACCTTGGCGCCGCAGACGAGCATGAAGTTCTCGGAGACGTTCCAGAAGGTGAAGAGCATCGTCACCAATGTGAGGGGAAGCAGTATCCGATCTCTGAGGAGGATGGAGAAGCCCAATCTACGTCGACGCCTCCCCGAGGGCCTCTCCAGAACCTCCCTCGTTCCGAAGAATATGAGGAGTATGCTAATCGTCGTGGGTGCTGCTGCGCAGAAGAATATCCATCTATAAGCCTCATCGATGTGGACTCCGACGTTGAGGAAGAGCTGGAAGAGGCCTATGCCCAGTAGAGGCCCTAAGACAGCTCCGAAGGTGTCCATCGAGCCCAATAGGCCGAAGGCACGTCCCCTATAGCTCGGCGGAACTGAGTCAGCCAACAAAGCCTCCCTCGGGGGATTCCTTATGCCTCGGCCAACCTGGTAGAGCATCTTCGCCGGTATGAGATGCTGCCAGATCCTCGCCAGGCCCTGGGTGACCCTGGAGATGAGGAGGAGCAGATAGCCGATCCAGATGAGGTGCCTCCTCCCCTTTATATCGGCCAATCGGCCTACGAGGGGCATTATGAGGAATCCGGTCAGCAGCGCTAGGGAGTCGACGAGGCCGAGAACCTTCATCTGGGCGACGCCGAGCACCTGGACGAAGAAGATGGGGTAGAAGGCGAACAGCATATCCGCACCCATATCGTTGAAGAAGGCTGCGAGGCAGATGGGGAGAACATTCGTCATCTCCGTGAGCTTCACATCCTCACCCTCGGTCATGACGCTGAGATTAGGATTGGAAACGCTTATAGCATTTTTCCACTAAATTTCGATTATAGTGGTAAATAAATGGAGGCAGGCGTGCTTCAGAGCATGAGAGTCCTCGGCTTCACCCCCTATGAGGCGAGGGCCTATCACACCCTGGTGAAGTATGGGGAGATGACGGCGAGGGAGCTGAGCAGCCTAAGCGGAATACCCTACTCGAAGACGTATGAGGTGTTGAGCCGACTGCAGGAGAAGGGATTCGTGGAGGTTCAGAAGTCTAGGCCGATGAGGTTCAAGGCCGTCGCGCCGAGGGATGCCCTCGGGAGATATGGGGTGCATCTATTGGGGAAGTTGGAGGAGGAGCATAGGGAGCATATCAGAAGCCTTGAGGAGCGGTTTAAGACTCGTGTTGAAGCCATAAACCAGGCTCTCAGGATTCTAGGTGAAAGGCTTCAAACACTCTATGAGGGGCGAGGCGCCCTGGAGGCATCTGAGGAGGTCATCTGGACGATAAAGGGGAGGGAGAACATTCTATGCCAGATCAGGAGCCTCATCAGGGGATCCTCCCAGATAGAGATGATCCTCCCAGGAAGCCTACTAAACGAACTCTATGAAACCCTCAGAGAGGCGAGGGGGGAGGTCATCATAGATGTGGAGGATGAGAAGATGCGGAGATTGAGGGGTATCGCCCTCTACAGGATGGAGGAGACCCCCTTCAAATGCCTCATCCTCATAGCGGATGGGAGGAACACCATCTTCACATCCGAGAGCCTTGAGACGGCCTTCAAATCCTCAAACCCAGGGGTTGTAACAATCCTCAAGCACTTCTTCCAGCATGAACGGGAGGAGGCAAGCCCCCTCAGATGGGAATAAATATTATAGTGGGATTAAATTAATTGGTGGGAATGAAATCCACAACGAAGATGGATGACAGGGGGAGGATCTTCATACCTAAGAGGATAAGGGAGGCCGCAGGGCTATCCAAGGGCTCAACACTCTCCATATCCGTCGACGAGGAAGGGAGGATCATCCTGACGCCCCAACCCTCCATAGCGGAGAGATTCCGAGGCATAGTGAAGGTGGAGAGGTGGCCGAGGGATCTAGACGAATTTCTAAATGAGGCTCTGAGGAGGTGGTGGAGGTCGCACTCTACGTAGATGTCAACATCTTCATCTATTGGCTGGGCGATCATCCAGAGTTTGCGGATAGGGCGATGGAGTGGATTAGGAGGATCGAGGGATCTCGGCGGGGGAGCTTCATCACCTCAACCCTAACCGTCTATGAGGCCCTTATCATTCTCTCAGGCCTCACAGGTCGAAGCCTCAACGATAGGGATTTCATCGGAATGGTTATCGAGTTCTTCCTCCAACTCCCCAATCTCACCCTTGAACCCCTAGCCCCCAAAGACCTTTTAGAGGCATACAACCTTATGGAGGCCTATAACCTAGACTATGAGGATTCCCTCCATCTGGCTATAGCCCTGAGGGTGGAGTCTGAGGGTATCGTCTCGAATGATGGAGACTTTGATAGAACTCCTCTGAAGAGATTTTTCTAATCACCCCTCTTCGGGGCATCTTTAAAGGGGTTTGGCGAGTATGATGTTATGCTTATTCCCTATGATCCTCACCCTCATCTTCTCCCCTATATTGAGGGTCTTGACTCCGACGATGGTTATGGCCCTCTCCCTCCCCATGGCGAGGGCCTCCCCCCTCCTCCATCCTGGGGCGATGACCCTCACCTTGGCTATCTCCCCCCTTCTATAGGGTGTGGGGATGCTCCTCCTTGGATGGATGCCGAAGTCCTCCGGCCTTAGAATCAGCTTCACCCCATATCGCCGCTCCATCTCCCCCAGCTCCTCATAGAATCTCCTCCAGCTTATTGGTCTCACACCCCTCGGCCTCCTCCCCCTCTTATGGGCCTCGTAGCGCTGTATCCCAAGCGGCGGCCATCTCCTGCCAGCCCCTATAGACTTCGCATACTCTATGATTCTCGGCATCTCATCGTCGTTTACGCCTGGAAGCCATACGGGGGCGATGAGGAGATCTATTCCGACGTCGACGATGTATTCGCAGAGATCCAGGATTCTCCTCAATGGATAGCTTGGTTCACCAGCCATCCTCCTGGCAGTCTCCTCGTCGAGGGCGTGGATGGAGACGTTTAACCTATCCATCCCCGCCTCAGCCATCTCCCCTATCAACTCCTCGTCGAGTAGAACTCCATTGGTCTGCATTGATATGGTCTCTATGCCCTCTATATCGGCGAGGCCCTGGATGAGTTCTATGAGCCTCGGATACGTCGCTGGCTCGCCTACGGTGTCTATATGCGCCTCTATATGCTCCCGACCCTTATACTCCACAACCCTATCTACACACTCTAAGAGGGGGTCGAGGGCTACGAGATATTCAGCCAGCCTACTCCGAGACCTCGGCCCCGCATCGGTGGAGCAGAAGATACAGCTGAGGGGGCAGAGGGTTGTAGGCCTAATCTGAAGTAGATTGGTTCCCCTATCGATGACTCCGAAGGCTATACACCCTATCAGGGGGCAGTTGACCTCATCGCCGATCCTGACCAGGGTGACGTCTCTCACGCCCCTTTAACATGATGACGGTAACCCTTTTCTCCCTTTCACCCAGTCGATAGACTCGATGGATGTATTAGACGACGCCCTAGAGGCGCTGAGAAGACTTGGACTCAATCCTAGGGTGATACCCCATGGGAGGATCGATGAACTTAGAGGTGGAATCTGTATAGGGCTGGAGAGCGAGAGCCTAGATGCCGCCGTACTCCTCTCAAGGGTTGATTACAGCGGAGCTGGAGGCCTCTATAGGGTTGACTACGTGGTTAGGGGAACCATAAGGGATGTCCTCCCTGGAAGGGTGATGGCTGAGACGGAGAGGCGGACTAGAGGCCTCCTCCGGAGGCGAGTTGAGGCCGTTGAATGGATTGTGCCTAGAGGCAGAGGAGAGAAGCCTACGCTGAGGGGTGAGGCCGCACCCCCATCGGAGGGGGAGCTGTGGGA
>JAPDJB010000138.1 GCA_029259285.1 Candidatus Bathyarchaeota archaeon
CCTACTCATCGACATCAGCCTCTCAATGATAGAATCCATGGGCAACCTGATAGAGGCCATCTATACGCTGCACAGCGACGTCTACAGGCGTCGAGATCGAGTCGGCCTCATAGTCTTCAAGGGTTCCAGGGCCTATACGCTGCAGCATCCGACGACGAACCTCGACCTCGTGGTGGAGAAGCTTAGAAGAGTGGGCGCCAGCGACTTCACACCCATGGCCGCGGGACTCCTAGAGGCCTTGAAGATGATAAAGCGTGAAGGGATGAGGAATAGGGAGGCCGCCATACACCTCATCGTCATCTCCGACGGCATAGCGAATGTGCCACTGCAGAGGCCCATATCACCGCTGAGCCGTAGGAGATACCTAAGCGAGGCCCAGGCCGACGCCCTGGATGTGGCGAGGCTAATAGCCAAGGAGAATGTCATGGCCCACGTCATCAACACAAACCACTCGGAGGAGGATGCCAGAATACCTCCAGCGCTGGATGAGGGGTGGAGGGTGAGGCTGACGCCTACGCAGTTCCTCATAGAGCTGGCGAGAGTCATGAAGGGGGATTATAGAGGTCTCACGCTCAAGACACCCGTGGTCGTTGTTTAAGCTTCCCAACAGTTAAATCTACTTCTTCAACTCTAGAACGCCTTTTTCGCAGAGTATATTAACGGCGTAGCCCTCTACCTGTGGGGTGAACTATGCCCCTAAGACAGCCAATCGTCTGCGTCCTAGGCCACGTCGACACGGGTAAGACGACGCTGTTAGATAAGATTAGGGGGACAGCCGTCCAGCTTAGGGAGGCTGGAGGTTTGACTCAGCACATCGGGGCCAGCTTCTTCCCCCTTGAAACCCTCGTTGAGATGACGAGGAGGCTGATGAAGAGCGTGAGGGTCGCCATAAAGATTCCAGGCCTCCTCGTTATCGACACCCCTGGACATAAGGCCTTCACGAATCTGAGGCGTAGAGGGGGGTCTGTGGCCGATATTGCCATCCTCGTCGTCGACGTCATCAGGGGTTTTGAGAATCAAACCTATGAGTCGATCGAGATCCTAGAGTCGAGGAAGACCCCCTTCATCGTCGCAGCCAATAAGATCGACCTCATACCAGGATGGAGAAGCATCCCAGATGCATTATTCCTTGAATCCTATAAGGCTCAGGATCCCTATGTGAGGGAGGATCTCGATAATAGGCTGTATAACATCATGGGAACCCTATCCAGGTTAGGCTTCAGATCGAATCGATTCGATAAGGTTAAGGACTTCACCAAGACCATCGCCATAGTCCCCGTCAGCGCCAAGACTGGGGAGGGCATCGGAGAGCTCCTCGCCGTCCTCATAGGATTGACGCAGCAGTATCTCAGGGATCGGCTGACGACAACCTCCGGCCCAGCTCGGGGGACAGTGCTTGAGGTGAGGGAGGAGATTGGGCTTGGGACGACCATCAACGCCGTAATCTACGACGGAGTCTTGAGGCGTGAGGACACCATCGTCGTCGGCGGGAGGGAGAAGCCCATCGTCACCTCCGTCCGAGCCATCCTGATGCCTCAGCCCCTCGACGAGATCAGGGATCCCCGTAAACGCTTCATCGACGTTGAGGAGGTCTCAGCCGCTGCAGGCGTCAAGATAGCGGCTCCAGACCTGGAGGATGCAGTGGCTGGAGCTCCCATCATCGCCGTCGGCGAGGGTATGCCCCTGGAAAAGGCCGTGGAGGAGGTGTCGGAGGAGGTTGAAAGGCTTCGAATCTCCACAGACAAGGTGGGAGTCGTATTGAAGACGGATACCCTCGGCTCCCTTGAGGCCCTGACGGAGGGGCTTAAAGCGAGGGGCATACCCATAAGGCTGGCTGACATCGGGGACATCTCTAAGAGGGATGTGATGGAGGCCGTCGTCGTAGGCCAGGAGGAGCCGCTATACGGCGTGATATTAGCCTTCAACGTCAAGGTTCTCCCCGACGCGGAGGAGGAGGCTAGAGCCCATAGGGTTAGGATATTCCGGAACAATATCATCTACAACCTCATGGACGACTACATACGATGGATGGAGGAGGAGCGGGAGCGGCGAGAGAGAAGCGTCTTCGACAGGTTGGTGAAGCCTGGCAAGGTTGAGGTTTTGAGGGGCTTCATATTCCGAAGGGCGAAGCCAGCCATCTTCGGCGTCCGCGTTCTCGCTGGAGTAATAGCGCCTAACAGGGAGCTGATCAGGGAGGATGGCAGGAACCTCGGCAGGATCAGCCAGATACAGGAGGCCGGTAAGCCTATATCGCTGGCCGAGGCCGGAAAGGAGGTAGCCATATCGATGCCCAAGCCCATAGTCGGCAGACATATAAGGGAGGGAGATATCCTCTACGTCGATATCCCAGAGGAGCATGCGAAGATGTTGAGGGATCGCTTCGCCCATAGACTCTCCGAGGACAGCCTCCAAGCCCTGGAGGAGCTGATAGAGATAAAGAGGCGGAGCAATCCCATCTGGGCCATATAAAGGGGTGAGAGGGTGCCCATCCTCAACATCTCGGATCCCGAGACCGGAGCCACCAAGAAGGTTGAGATCGACGAGGATCGAATGCGGGTTCTCATAGGTCGAAGGATAGGGGAGATCATAGACGGCGCCGTAGCGGGAATGCCAGGCTATAAGCTACAGCTAACCGGCGGCTGCGACAAGGATGGCTTCCCCATGCGCCCAGACATCCACGGCGGAGTTAAGGTGAGGATCCTCCTCAGCGACGGCCCAGGCTATAGGCCGAGGAGGAAGGGGGAGAGACGTAAGAAGACGGTGAGGGGTAACACCATAACCCCTGAGACCACCTTCCTAAACCTCAAGATCGTCGAGAAGCCTAAGGGTTCTGAGAGCCCTCAACAAGCCTCCTGAAATCCTCTACGCCGTCGGCGTAGCCGGATGCTATTAGGACATCACCGGCCTCTAAGACGGTGTCAGGCCTTGGCCTGATCCAGCGTCCCCTCCGCCTGATGGCTAGCACCCACATACCCGTCTCCTCAGGTATCCGAGCCTCCCTCAGGGTTTTACCCACGAGGAGGGAGTTCTCCGAGAGGGTTGCCCTCTCAACGGTCTCCTCAGCCTCCTCGATGACCATCCTCAACACGGGATGCGTCTCCTCTCCGCGTAGCACAACCTCAGCGATCTCCGCCGCGGCGTCGGCGATCATCTCCGTCGCCAATCCCAGCCTTATGAGACCTAGCATATCCCCCGCATCCTCCCCTCCAGAGCTGGAGATGACGAGGAGCTCAAAGTCGGTGTGAAGCCGATCCATACGCTCCTCAAGCATCTGAACCTCCTCGGCAAGCTCTCTGCTATTCAGGAGAACCGAGGAGTAGGCTAGGCCTATCATCAGCTCTGAGGTGTTCTTCAGCTCGACGAGGTAGTCGCATATCTCCTTGAAGCGGTCACTCAAGCCTCACTTCACCTCCGGCGAGCATCTTCAGCTCCTTGAGGCCCTCCGAGGTTCCACGGGCTAGGAGTATATCTCCAGGCATCACCACCTCCTTACCTGGGTTTAGGAGCCAGTGGCGTCCACGTCTTATGGCGATGACGTTTACGCCGAATCTCGCCGCCAGCTCCAATTCGTCTAGGGTCTTGTTCACCATCTCCGAGGCCTCGGAGACCTCCACTCTGCCTATATGCTCCTCAACCCGTTCGAAGACCTCCCTCACTATGGGGTGTATCCTCAACCCCCTGAGAACTATGCCGGCTATGTCGGCTGCTGCGTCGGAGATGCTGTTGGTCAGCGACCCAATCTTGGCGACGCCTGAAAGCTTCTCAGCATCCTCCCTATCTCTGGCCGCGAGCATTAGATTCATGTTGAGGACATATACCAAGGTGTCCATGCGCTTCTCCAGCTCTAACACCTCCTCAGCCAGCTCTCTACTGTTCAGGAGAACCGATGAGTAGGCGAGGTCTATCATCAACTCGGAGATGTCCTTCATCTCTAAGAGGGTCTCATAGACGGATGTAGGCCTATACTCCACCTTCTCCACCTGTTTCATAGGGGGAGAAGACCACCTCCTCCCAGCTCAATCATCCATCCCCACAGCCGCACATAACCTTTACGAAAAAAGGGTTAATCCTCAACGAATTCTGGGGGTCTACTCATATCCCGAGGCACATGGAGGCCCATGGCCTTGAGGATGAGGGGCGCCACCTCATAGATGGTCATGTCGAATCGTCTGCCGCCGAGGTCTCTCTCGGGGTCATGGTAGATGTATAGGCCATACTTATCGTGAACCGCATCGTCAGGGCCGGTGTCGTTTTCGGGGAGGTAGATGTCTCTATGCCCCATGGTTCCAGCTGATCGCCAATATAGGTTGTCGAAGTATACCATGAGGTCAGGGGGATTCCCTCGGCAAACTGGGTAGAGCTCCTCGGGCTTATAGACCCTCGTCTCCCACCGCTCGCCGTTTGGCCCCTTAATGCCCATCAGCCTTCTCCGGAGCTCCTCCCTCACATCCTCATACTCGTCTCTTGGGACGACTCCCTCGGCCTCCCTCCCCTCGACGTTTATGAAGATCCTCGCGTAGTAGCCTCCCCACCCCCAGGCGATGGTTCGACTCCAGTCGACGTCGGCCTCCTCCAGCCTCGATATACGGCTTAGAGGCCTCCTCAGCTTTAGATATCCCTCCTCCTCCAGCCAGCTGTTTATGCAGAAGGCGCCCTTCATCCGCTTGGCCCCATGATCTGAGACGATGAGTATCCGTGTATCCTCATCGACCAGCTTCAGCAGCTCCCCGATCTTCTCGTCTAGATAGGCATAGTAGTCCTCCACAACGGTTTCGAACTCGCTTCCAGGCTGGTAGAGGTGATGCTCCTCGTCGAAGTATTTCCAGAAGGCGTGATGTATGCGATCCAGGCCGATCTCGACTAGGAAGAAGAGGCTCCAGGGCTTATGGATCATCAGATATCTAATCATGTCGAAGTGGCGCTTCGTCATCTCGTAGACGCCCTTCAGGATGCTTCTCTTATCCTCCTTCCTGAACTCCACATCCGGTATGTATTGGCCCACAGCCCCCTCCAGCTCGGCCTTAAGCTCCCTTGGATATGTGTAGTCCCTCTCGACGCTGGGAGTGATGAAGCAGCTGACTAGGCATCCCTCCACGGGGTAGGGGGGATAGCTTGGGGGAACCGCATAGATGCAGGAGGAGCCTCCAGCCTCGGCGACATAGTCCCACAGCTTCCTGACCTTAATGCTCCTCGAAGATGCGATCCAGATATCCTTGTAGGAGTAGCCCCTCCGATGTCTAAATCCATATAGGCCGAGCTCCCCTGGGGTTTTCCCCGTCGCCATCACCATCCAAGCTGGAATAGTGATGGGGGGGTCACAGCTCTCCAGGTTGCCGTAGACGCCTCTCCGCATCAACTCGCTGAGGTTGGGGAGGCGCTCCCTAAACCTCTCGAAGAGGAGCTGTGGGGCGGCGCAGTCGAGTCCTATGACGAGTATACGCCTCATGGCTCTTCACTCCACGAAGGGGTTTGGATGTCTGAGGATGATGTCGACGACCTCAGGCCTCATCAACTCCCTTGGAGGCCTCTCACCCCTCATAAGTATCTCCCTGATCCTCGTGCCGCTGAACTCGATGCGACACTCAGCCGGATGGGGGCAGACCCGCTCATTTGTGACGCCTCCACATCGACGGCAGTAGAAGAAGCTCCTGAAGAATAGGGGGGTGATGCCGAGGTCTGGATACTCGTCGAAGGCCTCCTGAGCCTCATAGGGGCCGTAGTATTTGCCGACGCCTGCGTGGTCTCTCCCTACGATGAAGTGGGTGCAGCCGAAGTTCTTTCGGACTATGGCGTGGAATACCGCCTCCCGTGGCCCAGCATATCTCATCTCCATCTCAAGGGTGACGAGGACAGCCGTCTCACGTAGATAGTAATGCCTCAGCAAGGCCTCATAGGCCTCTATGATGACCTCATCCCTGAAGTCTCCAGGCTTCTTACGGCCTATGAGGGGGTTTATGAAGAGGCCGTCGACGAAGGCTAAAGCAGTCTTCTGGACATACTCATGGCCTAGATGGGGGGCGTTCCTGGTTTGGAAGCCCGCTATGGTTCTCCAGCCGCGCTCTCGGAATAGGAGCCTCGTCTCCTTAGGCTTCAACCTATACCTCGGAAACCTTCCAGGGGTCTCCCTGAACAGCCATATTGGGCCTCCTATGAGGAGGGGGTTCATCTCCATGGTTCTGGCAACCCCTGGATGAGCTGGGTCGAGGGTCTTGAAGACCTTCAAGGCATACTCCCTATGGTCTAGGGGGTAGACCTCCTCC
>JAPDJB010000135.1 GCA_029259285.1 Candidatus Bathyarchaeota archaeon
CGACGAGGGCGGTGTTGATGCCCCCCTCCTCACCGGCTACGGCGATCAGCTTTTCCCCCTTCAGGCCTTCGCCCGCTGCGATGACCGCCGCCTCTAAAGCCGCCTTGACGCCCTCCCCGAAGAGGAGCAGACTCTCCCTCAGGTCTCTTCTATCCTGTATTGGGAGCTCCACCCGCTCAAGGGGTTTGACGCCGAGCTTCTTCATCCTCTTCTTAACATCCTCGCCGTAGGTGAACTCCGTGACGCTGACAACTGGGACAGCCCCCTTCAGGGCCTCGGCGATCCTCAGAGCCGATTTACCTCCCCTGCTGGCGACGGCGACGGCCTTTACGTCCCCCTCTTGAACCCTCCTCGCCACAGCCTCAACAAGCTCCTCAAACTCTCCAGCCTCTAGATAGATGACCCTACCCACCTTCATGGGATCACCATAGAAGGGTCTTCGAAATACCCTAAAACCTTTTTTAGGCCCTCCCCCGCTCCCAGGTTATTTGGAGAGGTGTGAAGATTGGACGAAGTTGGCGATCAATCCCAAAGCGTCCCCGCTCCATGGAGGCTACGAGCGACAGCTATCTGATGGCAGTTAGTCGCCTTTCGGCTTCTTTCTAGTGAAGGAATATCTGGAAGATCAGCGGCCCTCAAAAGGGTTTTAAGCCGAGCCAAACTCGATCTGAGAGATGCGTAGGGGGATCATCCTCCTACTCTTTGCAACTCTACTGACGTTGATAGCTGCTGCCTCAGCGTTAAAGCCGAAGATGATCAAGGTGGAGGGCAGCCCGCCAGCTATCAGCAAGCTGAAGATAGATATCACACCTGAAGATGTCATTGTCGGCGAGGAAGTTAAGATAATCATTAAAGACTCAGAGGGAAACCCAGTTGAGAAAGCTAAAGTCTACGTTGCAAAGGATCATGATCCATCGACGGAGGCGACATACGTAGGCGAGACGAATTCAAGCGGCGTGCTCATCCACGTCTTCGAGGATGGAGGCCTGCATAGAATCTATGTGGAAAAGGAGGGATTCCCCCCTCAAGAGAGGCTCGTAAACGTAGAACTGAAGGGAGCCTTGTCATTTAGCATGGAGCTTAAGGAAGCCCACAACGATGAACAGCTTAAAACCATACGCATCACCTTCAATGGAAACCCCGTCGAGGGGGTTGAGATCTATATAAACGGCACTCTCATAGGTTACACAGACAGCGATGGAGAGCTAAGCTACACCTTCAAGATTGGAGAGGTCTACGAGATAACTATAAGGAAGGAGGGGTATAGAGGCCTCCTCGTAATCCTCGACATGGATCCAAAAGGTGGAACCGGCTCAGTAATCCGCCCTCTCAAGGATACCTCACATTAAACCACTAAAGCCATAGGAAGACGCTGAGGATGCCTGAGGGGAGGCTCCAATAGGAACCCTAAAACCTTTACCGGAGGAGTTTGTTGAGATATACGCCTCTGGGGACGGAAGCCATGGATTCGAGGATCATCCTCATGCTCCTGCTCGTGAGCCTACAACCCTCATCGACGATGAGGGTTGAGGGAGTTGCGGTGGATCGGCTGGGTAGACCCCTAAGCGGGGTGACGCTCCATATCTTCCAGGGCGGCGTTGAGGTCTCCTCCCTCCCCCTCGATGAGGATGGTTTCTTCGCAATTGAGCTGAGGGAGTCTGGAACCCTCTACCTATACGCCGATGATCCCTCCACCCCAGGCGTCGACTATCTCCCCCTCAGGGTTGAAGCCCCCTGGGAGGGTGTGAGAACCCTAATCTTCAGGCCTGCGGCCACCCTAGTCGTCGAGGGTTCAGCTCAGTTCGTCGACTCCGAGGAACTCCCCCTATCCACCACCTTCACCGTCGTTGATTTAGAGGGCAAGCCTATAGATGTGGATGGCCTAATCCTCGTCTACGGCGACGGAGAGAATTCGCTTACCCCCCTCCTAGGTTTAGAGGGGGGTTTCATCCTAGTCCCCGCTGATACTCCTCTAGGGGTGTCGGTGAACTGTACGGTTCTTCTCGGCTCGGCTCTGATAACCCGCTCCTTCCCAATGGTGAGGGAACCCCTGAGGCTTGTTAGGGGTGAGGCTAGAAGCATCGATCTCCTCGCAGCCTCCATCCCCTTAAACCTCGAATTGGTGGAGGGACTACTTGGAGGGGTCTCCGAGAGGCTTAGGGATATGAGGATTGAGGGCTTCTATCTGGAGGCTGAGGAGGCTAAACTGAGGGAGGCCTCCTCCCTCCTAGGGGAGGCGAGATACCTCAGCACGGAGGGTCTATACATCGAGGGCTTCGACGCGGCGAGGAGATGCTACCTCATCCTCAAGGCCCTAGATTTGAGGCTTAGACATCTGCGCCTCGACGCCTCCGCCTCCATATATCTACTCCTAGCCTTCCTCTCCTCCACGTCCACCCTAACAGCCCTCCTCCTAGTGGAGAGGTGGCGGATTAGGCTGGCCACCGCTCTCGCCCTCTACCTCCTCAGCCTCGCGGCGCTGAGGTGGAGCTATCCAGGTTTCCAGCTTCTATCCCCTATGATCCTCGCCTCAAGCTCCATCGCCGCCCTCTCAGCTACGCTTCTAGCCCTCTATCTCCTCAGCCACATCACCCCAAAGGCTCGGGGCGACGGCCACATACCCGTGAGGAATCTCATAGGCCCCATCATATCCATAGGGAGACGCAACCTCAGAAGGCGTAGATTGAGGACGATGCTCACATTGACGTCTCTGATGATCCTCATCGCTAGCTTCGTCTCCCTCACAAGTGTCTCCACCGGCTACGGCCTGATAACGAGGAGAGTCGGCAGATCAAGTTGGAGGGGGGTTCTCCTAAGACCTGGAGGCATGCTGATCCAGGGCCTAGAGGCCACCGTGGACTGGCTGTTGGATCAGCCTGGCGTGGAGGCTGTAGCCCCGAAGGCTGAGAGCATGGCTATCCCGAATCCCCACGCCTATCTTAGGGGTTGCCCCATCTATGGGATAGTGGGCGTAGATCCTGAGGCTGAGATCTGGGCTGGCGGCCTTGGAGACATTCTCATCGAGGGTCGTCTACCCTCCCCAGATGGCTTGGCGATAAGCTCCAGGTTGGCTGAGGAGCTGGGGCTGAGGATCGGCGATGAGGTAACCCTCCTCGGCTGGACGCTGAGATTGGAGGGGGTGTTCAGCGATGAGGGTTTGAGGCGGCTGAGGGAGGTGGATGGCTTCCACTATCTGCCGGAGAAGCTGGTGAATATAAGCCCTGAAGGTGAGCCGCCTAACTTCGTCCCCATCCCCTGTGAGCCTGGGGAGGTGGTTATCCTCCATATATCCAGGGCGTTGACGATTCCCCTCGTCTCCCCCTCCAGGCTCTCCGTGAAGCTCTCCGGAGAAGTCGATGTGGAGGCCTTCGCCTCTAGGATGGCCCTGGAGAGGTGGTTCAAGGCGTATGCCTCAACGGGTGGAGCCATCTATCTCTATCAGTTGGCCTCCTACCTTGAAGGTAGGGGGTTACCCCTCCTCATACCCTGGGTGATACTGCTGCTAAACATCGCCTCCATAACCCTCAGCGCCTTAAGGGAGAGGCGCTGGGAGGTCTCCATACTCTCAGCTATAGGCTTAAACCCAACGCAGATAGCGGCCGTCTTCCTCGTCGAGGCGTCGATCCTCGGCTTCGTGGGGGGAGGCCTAGGTCATCTCATCGGCCTCAGCCTTTATAGATTACTCAGCATCCTAGGCATCCCCCTCAGCGTATATCAGAAGGTCTCAGCCCTCTGGTGCCTCGCCTCCCTAGCCCTCAGCTTGAGCGTCGCCCTCGTCGGGGCGGCCGTCGCCTTGAAGGCCTCCGTCATACTCACTCCCTCCCTCATGCGTAGATGGAGGCTGAGGGGTGAGGAGGAGGCTTGGGTCATATCCATACCCGTAAGGCTTCGACCCGAGGAGGAGGGGGAGTTCATCGACTACGTCGCATCTAGACTCCACGCCCTTAGAGGAGGGGTGGTTAAGAGGACGAGTCTCATAAGGGTTCATCGTCTTGATGGCGCCTATGAGATAGAGTTCATCTATAAATCCGCTGGTCAAGCCCTCGACTCCTTCTATACGAGGAATAGGCTCAGGGTTGAGAATGGCTCCGTAACTCTGACATCCATAGGCGCTGAACGATGGGCCTATGAGGTTGGATCGCTGATGAGGATGATCGCGGTGGAGTGGGCATCGGGGAGGGGTTCCATCTCACCTCTTATTCCCAACCGACCTTGTGACCGCCACTAGTCACATCATGGGAAAAATCTATTTCACCTCTATCTTCTCAACCCGACCATCCCTCAGCCAGACAACCCTATCGCTCCCCTCAATCATCTCGACATCATGTGTTGCGGCGATGATGGTCACCCCCCTCTCCCTATTAAGCCTCTGGAGAAGCCCTATGATACGGCTGCCCGTCTCATGGTCGAGATTCCCCGTCGGCTCATCGGCGAGTATGATGTCGGGATCATTGACCATAGCCCTCGCGATGGCCACCCTCTGCTGCTGACCGGCTGAGAGCTCCGATGGTAGATGCCTCAACCTATCGCTGAGGCCTACAAGTCTTAGGAGCTCCTCGGCCTTCCTCAACCCCTCCTCCCAGGGGAGGCCTGCGAAGATGGTTGGTAGAGCAACATTCTCCAGGGCCGTGAGGACGCCGATGAGGTTGAAGTTCTGGAAGATGTAGCCGATCTTGCGGCATCTAAGCCACGCCAATTCATAGGAGTCAAGCTCCGCTAGGTCTACCCCATCGACGTAGACCTTCCCCCTCGTCGGCCTATCCAGGCCGCCTATTAGGTTGAAGAGAGTTGTCTTACCCGAGCCTGATGGGCCGACGATGGAGACGTATTCCCCCCTGTAGAATTCGAGATTTACGCCGTCTAGGGCCTTGATGATGGTGCCAGCCATCTCATAGTATCTCGCCAAGTCTACAACCTCTATGAGCGGCTCAGACTTCATATCTCAACGCCTCTATCGGGTTTAGCCTCATGGCTCTATAAGCTGGATAGAGGGAGGAAGCCATGGAGATGAGGGTTGAAAGTGGCAGCGTTGAGGAGAGACCGAGATAGTTGACGCCGCTGAGAGGGGTAGATGTATTAGAGATCAGGGTGGATGCGAAACCCAATAGGATGCCGATTCCCCCTCCGATTAGACCTTGGATCAAGGCCTCCACGATTAGGAGTAGGAAGACGTGTCGATCCAAGGCTCCAAGACATTTGAGAACTCCGATCTCCCTATACCTCTCATAGACGGAGATGAGCATAACTGTCGCCATCGAGACCGCCGCCACAACGACGGCGACGGAGAGAAGCCAAAGCCTATAGGTTCTAAGGGTCTGTGTACCAATCCCCATCAACACCATATAGGCGTAGAAGGCTGAGGCGAGGGAGATGGAGGCGATGTTCACAGGGGCCTGCCCCCTACCCCTGATATATCTCAAGCCTAGCCTGAAGGCGTCGATGAGGCCGAAGTGAGTTGAGTCACCGGTCAATTAGAATCCCTTCCAGGGGCTAGTTAGCCTCCTCCCACTCCTCCCAGTCTTCCTCCTCCCACTCCTCCCATTCCTCCCACTCCTCTTCGATCCACCCCTCCTCACTCTCTAGGTCTAGACAGTCGTAGCATAGCAGTCTCTTAGGGTCTCCACACTCGTCGCAGAATTTTGCTCCACAGCGGGAGCATTCATAGAGGGTGACGGCCTCCATACCGCAGATGTCGCAGATCGGCATATCCCCCAGTGAAATGGGAGGGCGTCCATCAGCTTATAAAGGTTTAGCGACTCCCTCTAAGGGGGCATGGCCATAGGGCGTTTCCAGGTTATGGCGATGCTCCAGGCCGCCAGGGCCTATAGGCTCGGCCTCCCCCTCGAATCCTCCCTGAGCTGGGGGCTTAACAGGGCGATCTTCTACGCAGCCGCCAAGAGGGGTTTCAGGAGGCTCAAGATGCCTAGAAGGCCGAAGGAGGATACGCTTAAGAGGCCCATGCTGGAGAAACGGGGCGTCTTCTATCTAGGCGATGAGATGGCCTATAAGGCCGAGATAAACGAAGTCCTCTACTTCATCATCGGAGGAAAACCTCAGACGGCTGAGGATTTTAAGAGGGAGATCGCAAGACGCTTCGGCGAAGCCTTCGACGACGCCTGGAGGGAGGCTCTGGAGATCGTCGACGGCTACGATAAAGAGACACTACTATCCCAAAGGAGATTCTACGAGGAGGTCTACAAGCCTAGGAGAGATATCCTAGCTGAGGGATGGACGAGGCTGGTGAAG
>JAPDJB010000178.1 GCA_029259285.1 Candidatus Bathyarchaeota archaeon
GCTTAAACGCCATAGATCCAAGCGCTTAGACCTATATGAGAAGCGGATAGACTGCGAGAGAACCATAGGGGTCTGCCTATACGCCCTGGAGGCCGCTGAGGAGGAGTTAAGCAGGATAGAGAAGATGTTGAGGGCCTCGGAGGAGCGTCGACGACGCTTCGATATAAGCGTCGAAGCCCTGAGGGAGAGGCTAAGCCGCGGCCCAGTTAGACTCGACGACTACTTCAGGATCATAGCCGAGCTGGAGGAGGCTGAGGCTGAGGCCTATGAGAGCTGGAGGAGGGAGCTTGAGACTCGTAGGAGGGAGGCGGAGCGGCAGCGGGAGGAGCTTAAGCATAGGCTCTCGGAGGCTGAGGAGGCTCTGACAGCCCTCCTCGAAGAGCTGGAGGAGGTTGAGAAGAGTCTAGATGAGGCGAGCGATAGATATGTTGAGGGTCGAATTCGATTGGCTCTCCTAGAGGAGAGGCGGAGGAGGCTCGGTGAACGTATAGAGGAGCTGGAGGCCGAGGCTGCGCAGCGTCGCAGGGAGTTGAGGGATCGACGGGAGGAGGCTGAAGCTCGGGGGCCTAGAGTTGAGACGGGTCGAACCCCAGAGGAGATCATAGCTGAGCTGAGGAAGGTGAATGGCATACTCCTCGGCATGGCCGATGTCTCGGAGGAGGCTGAGGAGATGTATAAGGCCTACTCGAAGACCTATAGGGAGCTGGAGGAGAGGGCTGCCCTGCTGAGGGAGAAGCGTCGAGAGGTGATGGAGGAGGTGGAGGAGAGGATGAAGAAATGGCTGGAGGTGACTCAAGGCCTCCTCGATGACGTTAATCAGCGTTATAGGGAACTCCTATCAAGGCTTCAGGCCACGGGGGAGGTGAGGCTCATAAATCCCAGCGACATAGAGGCCGCCGGCATAGAGATATATGTAGGCTTCAAGGGGGCGACTCCGACGAGGCTTGACCCCTACACCCACAGCGGTGGGGAACGCAGCACAGCCGTCATGGCCTTCCTCCTAGCGCTTCAGCAGCATATACTCTCACCCTTCAGAGCCGTCGACGAGTTCGACCTCCACATGGATGAGAGGAATAGGGAGGCGGTGGCGGAGTTCATCGTCGAATCCCTCAAGGATTCCAGCGACCAATACATGGTGATCACGCCCAGCACCGTCACCTTCAGGGGTGAGAATGTCCATATACTCATGGTTCAGAAGACCGGTGGCTCCTCAACCATAAGGGTGCTGAGCGATGAGTCGTAGGGAGGAGTTGAAGGCCGTCATAGAGCTATGTAGGGCCGCCGCCGAGGGGGAGATAGACCCCTTCACCGTCGACGTGGACTATGTCCTCTCCGTCATCCGCAAACACTACGGCGAGGCTGAATCCATAGAGGAGTTCTGCCTAGACGCCTCAGCCCTGAAGGGGTTGGCCCTAGTCTTGGAGCGTCAGAGCCGTTGGATTAGGCATCAATCCACCACTCTATATCGAGACCCCTTCCTCCTAACGAGGAGGCTGATGGAGATGGATGTCAGGGCCATAGCTGAGGCCTTTATGAAGTCTTGGCATCCCATCATAGAGCTGGAGCAGGCGACTGCGGACACGCTGATAAACGCCTTGAAGTATTGGGAGGGGCTGCTACCCCTCGAGGAGCGTCTGAAGAATCTCGAGTTGGAGGAGAGGGGCGTCGAGGCTCTCTCCAGGGAGGAGGCTGAAGCCTTAGGGATCCTCGCACCAGGAGGCTTCGAAGAGGCTCTGAGGGAGATGTGGAGAGAGCTGATGGAGAGGGACTCCGTCGATTACTGGGATTGGATCGGGTCTGAGAGCTATGAGGAAACCCTTCGGAGGGCCTTCCTCACATCCTACTTAGTCAGCTATGGCTACGCCGCCCTGGAGATGGATCGCTATGGTGAGCATCTAATCCTCAAACCCCTTGAGAGACCTGGCGAGGAGGGTGAGAAGCGTTCCCTTCCGGTTCTGATAGATGAGGAGGAGTGGGAGAGGTGGCGAAGAGGGCGTATGGGAGAAAATTGAAGCAGGCGGTTCACCTACTATTCTTCAAGCATCATAGACTTCCAGGGGTTAGAGGCTGGGAGCTTAGACGAGTCCTCGGCCCAGAGTGGCTTGACGTCCTGGAGGTGCTGGATAGTCGTCTTAAGCCCTTAGACTTGGAGGTGAGACGGGTCTTCGAGGAGACTGGTGAAGATCGACCTGAGGAGGCTAGATACTACATCACCCTGCGGGGAGGCGTTGAGCAGAGGACGGCTAAAACAATGGGCTGGAGGATCGATGACATAGCAGGCCTCGCCGTCGCCGTCGCATACATCGCCGCGAGGGGTGGGAAGGCTCCTAGGAGCGATGTGGAGAGAGCCTTAGGGGAGAAGCTCCCAGGATGGAGGGTGAGGGCGAACCTTGAGCGATATATAGAGGAGGGCTACCTCAAGGATGAGGGGGGCGTCCTCATGCTGGGATGGAGGGGGAGAGCTGAGATCGATGTGGATAGCCTCCTGGAGCATATAATGAGGTCTAAAGCCTCAGGTGAGAAACTCGCTGAGGAGGGCGGTTAACCCCTCATCCCTTCCAGGTCTGAGGGGGATGGCTGACAGCTCTCTGAACCTAATCGGCTCCAGGTCGGCTGGATGGAGTATTGCCCCACCGGAGACGAGTCTCTCACCGGTTGAGTGATCAACTATCGCATCCCTCAGGATGTGCAGCGTATCGGCATCCCTCTCAAACTTCTCCTCGCTGTAATCCAGGTCGAATCGGGGTTCGAAGACTATGATCCTAGGCTTCTCCTCCCCCTCCATGAAGGCCTCTAGGCAGAGGGAGACCCACTTTATGGAGGTGTAAGACCCATAGGACTCGCCGACGCCGTAGCGTCTACCATAGTATAAGTCGACTCGACATCCCTCCCCATTCAATTTGGAGTAGAGTCCCATGTTCATGGAGGCCTCTATACCCTCCTCATTCAGGGTGATTATACGCTCCTCCTCCAGCTTATAGCCTAAATCCTCTATGGCTTCAAGGAGTTTCACGGCGCACCATCTTCGATATATCTCATCGGGCCTACCCCTAAGGATGGGCATATCAATCCCGAGTAGAGGTCTTGGAGCCTCCTCGCTGTAATTCCTGTATAGTTTATATAGCTCAGCATAGTGGGGGAGGCTCTCAACTCCCTCAAGCCCCCCACCCTTCATCTCACCCTTAATCTCCATCAGGAAGGAGAGCCTTGGATCCCTAAGCCTCCCCTGAATCCGTCTTCTCAGCCTCTCAGCCTCCTCCTTCAAGTCGTGGTTCGATAGGAACTCCCTAGCCGCCTGCACCGTTTCATCTCCCTCAGCCTCCTTCAGCCTTCCCCTAAGCACCTCATCTAGGTCTTCACAGCATTTTTTAAGCTCCTCCAGCTTCGATAGTAGGCCGTCTAGATGGTATCGGAGCAGCCTATTACCCGCTGTATCGTGGTCTATCCGCTCCTCCTCGACGATAACCCTGTCGGCGAGTCTCCCTATCAGCTCCCTCAACTTCTCAGCATCCCTCTCCTCGACTCCCCCCTCCGCTATCCTCTGTAGCAGCGTCTTCACCATCTCGGCGTCTATTCGGTCTACCTCCCCTATCGGCCTCTCCACACGCTCCCTATACACCCTCCTCTGAGGCTCCCTCGATATCATCTCCACCACGGGTTCAAGCCTAGACCAATGCTCCGAGATGTAGTTAAACCAGCCTTGAAGCCGCTCCCTCATCTCATGGCCATATCTCTGGTAGATGAGGTTGAGGGAGAATCTCCTCATCTCCTTTAGGTAATGCTTCATCTCGATGCGTATTTTCCTTCGACCATAGATCTCGAAGAGATATTCGCCTCCCCCCTCTATCTTCAGGGTGAGCCTATGCATCCCTATGGAATCTTCCGGTCTCCACCTCCATTCCACGGCTTCAGGATTCTCGTAGGGTCTACCCCTATCGATGATCTCCACCCCGTCGATGTATAGGGATGCCCTCACCAACCCTCCCTTAAGGGGGAGAAGTATGATCCTATTCTCCTCCCCAAGTTCAAGCTCATTCACCCTACCTGGAGTGAGAGTCCGCCCATTGATGGAGAGCCTATAGCCCTCCAGCCCCTCAGGCGTAGAAGCTCGTGAACCCATACTCATCTAGGGTCACCAGCATCCGCTCAACCTTCTCAGCTGAGATTGGTAGACGCCCCTCGAAGTATTCGATTAGGTCTTTGAGCAGCGGCCTAATCGGCTCGGCCCCCGATATCTTTGTGAGCACCCTTTGCTTCACCTGTAGATCCATGGCGACTCTGAGGTTCTCCTCCGGATCCTCGCTGTATATGCCCCTGCTGTTGGCGATATAGCTGAGGGCTTCCCTCCTAACTCTCTGGGATATTGGGAAGCCATATCGGGCTGTCATATCGTTGATCTCCCTCAGGGTATCGAGAACCCATCTCCTCCCCTGCGGCGATAGCTCGCTCCTGAAGCCTTTCAGTGTGGAGATGGAGAGCTTGATTCGCTTATCATAATTCTCAACCTCCTCTCTCCAGATGTCGACGTTGGGGAACTCGATGACGTTCGCCCTGTCGATGAGCTTAGGCGTCAATGAGTAGGAGGCCTCATCGATGTTTATGGTTCCGGAGATGTAGAGGTTATGGGGCATTTTCACCCTTGGGGGTACGATCCTCCCATCCTCCGTCTCGACGCCGCCGCTGAAGCCGTGGAGGTGTACGACCCTATCGAGGGACTCCATGGCGCTGATGAACCTGGAGAAGTAGTACTCCACCCTGGATAGGTTCATCTCGTCTAGGCAGAGGAAGTAGGGCTTGTCCGGATTCTCGACGGCTCTTAGGAGGAAGTCTAGGAAGGGCGTTGAGACGTATCTACCTGTGAGGGGATTGTAGAATCCGAGGAGGTGTCGGTCATCCAGCCAGTTTGGCTGGACAGCTATCCTGAGATATTGCTCCTCCACGTTCTCTGAGACCGCCTCGGCGAAGAGTCTCGTCAACGCCGTCTTACCCATTCCGCTGTATCCGGTTAGAATGACGAAGGGCTTCGTCTTCAGCGATATATAATAGCTCTTCACCAGCCTCTCAGGATAGTTGTAGCCTCTGCTCCTCACGTATCTCAATATGTGCTCTATCAGCTCTCCCTCCTCCAGCTTCTCCGCCTCCACCACCTCTACGGCCCTGGCCTCCGCCCTAGTCTGCGCCTCCATCGGCATGATGACCTCGCCCACAGCTATGGAGGGGATTCCCCCCTCTATGATCGTCTCATCTCTCCTGATGAAGTATCTCTCTAGGAGTTCCTCCTCTAGATCCCTCTTGGTGAAGCCGTTGAGCTCTAGGATGATCTCGGCCTTGTCGAGATTCTCCTCTCCAGCTCCCCTTATGATGGCGACCCTATCGTTCACCCTCCAGTCAGATCCCGCTCCGAAGAGGTTTAGCTCTGGGGGGAAGGTCTTCAGGTCTATCATCTCATCGTCGCCCGTGACGAAGATGTAGAGGTTGTTTCCCCTCCTGCTGTAGTATCTACCCACTTAGCCTTCCCTCCTTTCTCGACCATTAATATATTCAGGGTTAGATATTTCCTTCCTCATCAATATCCGGCTGTAGGCTAGAACCCAGAATATGGCGAGCCAGATCAATGTGAGAATGGTTCCGAAGTAGTCATGGAAGATGAGCGCCGGTAGATAGCCGATATGGTAAGCCAGGAGGCAGGTGGCGACGATGCGTATTATATTGACGAGGAAGACTCCCTCCACTCCTATGAGGGCTGCCAGCAGCTTACTCCTCCAGGTATAGGATCCCCTAAGGCCGACGGCTAGGGTTATAGCCAGCAATCCGAGGCTCTGCCATCCGACGCAGTTCCAGCTGACGTAAACTCTCAACGGCATCCATCCTTCCAGGTAGAGATAACTTCCCCTGATCGCCGTCGAGATCCCCAGGGCATTGAGGATCTTAGCCACCGCAGC
>JAPDJB010000039.1 GCA_029259285.1 Candidatus Bathyarchaeota archaeon
TCGTTCAGGTTCATCTCCCTAAGCCTCTCGAACACTTGCTCTCCCTCTCAGCTCAGCTGCGAGTCGGCTGATACCCTCTTGATGGATCTCCATCTGCGTGAGCAGCTGCTCCAGCTGCTGCTCCACGGCCCTAGAGGCCCTCTCAACCTCCTCTAGTCTATTGGAGAGATCCTCCAACGCCTTCTCAGGTTCCATCTCCACCGAGACGTCGGCTCCTACGCCGACGATCACCCTCTTGAGAGCTCCAATCTTGGCATCTATATAGGTTCCGCCGCCGATGGGTATGAGGATCGGCGTCCCCTCCTCCACATCCCTCAAGGCCTTTAGGGCTGACTCAGCTATCCGCAGCTCCGCCTCCATGGATCTGAGGAGTTCAAGTCTCCGCTGTAGAACCTCAGCCGAGCTCTGCATCAATCTTAGCTCGGCTATGAGTCTCCTCAGCGTCTCCTCCCTCTCAGAGGTTTTCTCCCCGCTCAATCTCCTCTACCTCTAGGATCTTGATCTGGAATCTCTTAGCCCTATGTCTGCTTCCCAGGTCGCAGTATATCTTCTCCAGGGCGTCTCTAAGCCTCGTCGCAGGTATCTCCTTCTCGAATCTCATGGGTTCTAGGAGCTGCGGCTTTCGGATCTCACCCTTAATCCTGTAGAGCTTCACCTCGCTCAACTCCCCTCCCCTCGGCGAGGGTGACCCTGACGACTCCGTCCTCATCCCTCGTCATCTTCACCCTTATACGCCTAGGGGGCTTCTGTATCCCCCTCCTCCAGATGGCCTCGTTGACCTCTGGGTCTATGATTATCTCCGTCGGCTTCATATGTCTCTCCACGAACTCTCGGAGCACCCTCACCGCCTTCTCAGCTCTCCTCCATCTAGGCGCCGCCCACGCCTTTTTAAGCGGCACCGTGTAGATGCGCTCCTCAACCACCTCCGACATCTCCATTCACCTAATCCTTAAGCTTACTCCTCCTCCAGTGCCTCCTGCTCTTAGGGCTGGAGCGTACTCTACCCATGGTCTTTAATATGATCCAGGCTGGGACAGGCCTGTTCTGCTTTCCAGCCTTCGCCAATCTAAGCTTATAGGCCAGCGGCTTATACCTCCCCATCTCAGATCCTCCTAATCTTTATCTCCCTCCTCTGCTGGGCCTGTATCTGAGCTAGGAGTCTTCGAAGCATGTCATCGGTTATCGGCAGCCTGATCCTCCCACTCCTCGCCGCCTGGATGAGCTGGAGCTCCAGCTGCTCGGCGTAGTCCGGCCTCACCATCTTGATATTCGTCAATCTCTGCCTCGCCTTAGGGGTGAGGATTCTCCAGAGGAGGAGCTGCTTCTGAGCCTCAGCCTCCCTGCGGAGCTCCTCCTCCCTCTGCTGAGCCTGAAGCTCCATCAGCCTCCTCAACTTAAGCCGTTCAAGCTCCTCATCCGACGACATCTCGACCACCTAGTAGGCCTTAAGCTCGGGTATCTCCCTCTCCAGCTCCCGTTTGATCCTCGCCGCCATCGCATCTAGGAGACTCCTACCCTTAGGGGTGAGAACACGCCCCCTATTTCCATCCTTCTCCGCTAAGCCCGCCTCCTCAAGCTGCTGTAGTATATGCCTTATGATCGAGCCCCCCGCCTTCCTGAAGTGGGCTGGCTTGACGCCTCTACGCTTACGGCCTCCATAGAGCTTCCTCAGCCTTGAAACCCCTATCGGCCCTTTGATGTAGAGCTTCCTCAATATCGAAGCCGCCCTGACATACCACCAATCAAGATTGTGGGGGGCCCGCTCGACGTGGGAGCCCGTCTTCACGTATGCAGCCCACTCAGGTGGCTTAACCTCCCTCACATTCTCCTTTAGATATTTTGACAGCCTATCTATCAGGATGTCCGCCGGCACATCGTAGACCGTCGTCAACTCTGACCCCTTTTCCCCGAAGCGCTAAAGAATTGGAGATGAACCGACATAAATATATTCCCTACCCCCCTCTCAGCCTTCTAAGGGTCTCCTGACATCCATAGCTCATCAGGGAGACGTCGCTTCCAATGCCGATGAATCTGAAGCCCATATCGATGAGCTCTCTGAGATGTTCGACGCCTAATCCATAGGCGATTCCTGGGGCCACTCCCGCCGCCTCCGAGGCCTCGATGACTCTCCGCATCATCTCCACCACCTCTGGGTGGAAGGGTTGACCCCTATGCCCCGTGGAGGTGGAGAGGTCTGTTGGCCCTATGAATGTGGCGTCTACACCGTCGACGGAGACGATCTCCTCGACGTTCTCAACGGCTCTACCGGTCTCGATCTGGACGGCGACGAACATCTCATCGTTCACCTGGTCGAGATACTCCTGGGTTGATACGCCCCACGCCGAGGCTGGACGCCCTGGAGCGCATCCTCTAACCCCCTCTGGTGGATAGCGGGTATACCTAACAGCCTTCTCAGCCGCCTCACGGGTTTCGACGAGGGGGACTACGACGCCGAGGACTCCCGTGTCCAGCGCCCTCTTGATGGCGTTCATATCGTTCCATACAACCCTGATGAGGGGGGTGGCCCCTGAGCCGCAGACCTCCCTCACCAATAGGTCGAGGGTCTCAAAGCTGGCTGCTCCATGCTCCGTGTCGAAGAGAACCCAGTCGACGCCGCTTCGGGCGAGACTCCTCACAGAGACTGGATGTAGTATATGAACCCATGCTCCGAGGCAGATATCACCCCGCTTAAGCCTCCACTTCAACTCATTCCTCAGCCTCGACATGGTGAATCCTAATGGCTCAAAGGGGATTTAACCCTACCCCAGAACAATTAAAATCATCTATAGCCAATATCGTTGGTTCGGATGCTTCGGGAGGTCTTGGAGGTTCTTGGGGAGGAGGCTGAGCGGTGGGGTTTGAGGGGTGTCCTCGGCTTCGCCCCCTTCAGAGACGTCTATGAAGCCCTTATGCCTATTCAGAGGAGGAGGCTTGAGGAGCTCTGCGGCGATGCGGTGGGCGTCATGCGGAGCGCCATCTCCATCGCCTACGCCTATCCGAGGGAGGTCATTGAGGCCATACCTATGAGGGGGTATAGGGAGTCTTGGAACATCTATGCCAGGGCCTATCATAGGTTGAATAGGGCCTTGAACCATACGGCGGAGGGGATCGCCGAGCTCGTCGATGGGGTCGCCGTCCCCGCAACCCTTGAGGGGTTCACCGGTAGGGTGGAGCATGTGGAGGATTTCTACGCCGCGACTGTCTCCCACAGGGTGGCAGCTGAGCTGGCTGGGTTGGGCTGGAGAGGGAGGAGCGGATTGATCGTGAATCCCAGATATGCCTCGGCGATTAGATTGGCCACCATCTACACCCCCCTATCATTTCCATCTACGGGGCCTTCGGAGGGAGACTGCGGTGAATGTCGAGCCTGCCTCGAGGCCTGTCCACTGCTAAGGGCTGAGAGTCTCAGCGAGGATTATAGGGAGCTGTGTCGACGATATATCCTCGCCCTTGAGCGGCGTGGATTGGAGGCTGATGTCTGCGGACGCTGTGTGAGGGCCTGCGTCGAATCCTTCAAGTCTGGATATATGAGTCGACACCTAAACCCAAATTGGATTAGGAGGCCCTACTACATCAACATAAATTGAGGCGAGAGCCTTCTTACAGCCACTGTAATTCCAGTTTCCTATGGGATTTTGAAGAGGGGGTGCTCCCTGCTCAGCTTCATGCCGCTCCTCATCGCTGGGAAGGCGTAGGCGGCGTCCACCATCGCTACGGCTGGATAGACGTAGGGAGCCTCCTCTATTGGGCCGTAGAGGAGGAAGTCAGCTCCCAGGGCTGCTGCCACGGCGTTGACGGCTGCCACCGCCGGCCTTCTGGCTTTGACTCCCATCTTCCTTTTCAGGCCCCTCCATAGGCCTATGGCGTTGTGGGGGCCGCATCCGGCTGGTAGTCCCCACCTGGACTTGGCTTCAGATATGGCTTGGAGGGCTGCTCCGAGGCTTGGGATGTCCATCACGAAGGTGTCCAGGATCGGCTTCTCGATGCCATAATCCCCAACCGTCTTGAGGAGTTCCTGGAGGGCCTTTATCCTGCCGGCTGCGGTGAGATCCGAGACGTTGTAGGCGAGGAGTATGGCGCATTCAACCCCCGCATCCCTTATGACCTCAAGCTCCTCTCTTCCGCATCCTGGCAGCAGCGAGTTGTAGACGATTCTGTTTGTAAGCCCCACCTCCCCAGCCCACTTCAAGGCCTCGATCCTTACCTCCGGCGTGGGGCCGCCTAGGAGTAGGGGTTCATCGGTGCTGTCTGCCGCGAATTCTAGATATCTCTTCAAGGCCTCCGAGGTCGCCCCCTCCACGTCGAGCATGGAGGGGTTTCCCGTCCGATCTGAGAACTCCTCCTGAAGCCTTATTAACTCCTCAGCCTTCTCCTCATCGAAGACTCCTCGGCGATCATCCTCTACGATCCGCTGCTTCTTATAGAATATTGTGCCTATCAGCACCGTCGGGTCTCGACCTGGTATTCCGCCGACTTTGACTCCGGCGATCTCGAAGACCTTCTGCTCAGCCTCCAGCCTCATCAACCTGCTCCACCACCTCGACGCCGCGTCTCCGGAGCTCCATGAGTATCTCCTCGAAGATCTTTGGCCTCAGACCCAGCTTCTCAGGGGGTATAACGCCCCTCTCCTCTATTCGCCCCCTCGCCAGTAGCTGGGCCACTATGGAGGTGGTGTAGCCCGTCGTCCTCGCCATCGCCGTGACGTCTCTCGCCCTGTCATATCTATCGAGGAGGTGGAATCTGATGGTCTTCTCAGCTCCATCCTTCAGGCCCTTAACCTCCACAATCATCGCGAGGAGGTCTCCCACCTCCGGCATCCTGAGATGCTTCTCCAGCAGCCTCGCCGTGAAGCGCTTCGGTGAGACCTTCACCCCCTCAACCTCTATTGGTTCATCGTCGAAGAGGCCGAGCTCCCTGAGCAGCTTAACCCTCTCCACATGCCCTGGATACCGGAGCGTCTTCTCATACATGCTCTCCACCCCCTTGAAGGTCTCTATGAGGGTTCTCAGGCCATCTGTGTAGAAGGCCTCCAAACGGCCGAGCCCTGGGAACTCGATCTCCTCGAGGCCACTGAGAGCTGGAACCTCGACGACTCTGCCGCCCTCGACGATGCGGACGGGTCGTATATACTCGTCGATGAGTCCCTCAGCCGACCATGTTATCGTATAGCCCAGCGGTGGAACAGGCCTCTCAGGTATGCCTCCGACGAGTATGTGGGCCGCCCTAACCTCGTCGAGCTTAGAGGCCCAATAGCCCACCAGCATATTCGACAATCCAGGGGCCACTCCACAGTCGGGGATGAGCGTCACCCCCCTCCGCCGAGCCTCCTCATCGAGGATCAGCGGATTCTCAGGGGTGTAGGAGACATCCACCATGTCCACGCCCACCTCGACGGCGGCCTCCATGGCGTTGAAGCCGTAATCCCCTGGCAGCGCCCCCACGGCTAGGTCGAATCCCTCAAGGGCCTTGGCTATGCCCTCCTCACTTGAGGCGTCGACGATCGTCCACTCTCCACCGATCTCTCCAGCCACCCTCTGGGCCGCAGCCTTGAATTTGTCGCCGACGGTTATCTCAGCCTCCAGGGACTCGGAGAGGTCTTTGGCGATGGTGGAGCCGATCTTTCCGCAGCCGATGACTATAATTCGCATCCCCTACGCCTCCGGCCTCTGTAGGTTGTATCGTTTGAAGATGGAGTTTACAACTTCCTCCAGCGCCTGTGCCCTCTCCTCTGGCATCGGCTTTGGTTGATGCTCCTTCAGCAGCTTCTCCACTCGTTCCCTCGCTCTGGCGACGATGTCCTTCGACCCCGCCTTCCTCCAGGCGTCGAGGGTGAGACGGCAGACTACATCTGATG
>JAPDJB010000047.1 GCA_029259285.1 Candidatus Bathyarchaeota archaeon
ATCCTCTCAGCTCTCCTCAGATTCTCCACAGTCGTCTTATCTGTGCCGAGAAGCTCTCGGGGAACACCATATCTGGCTAGTATATCGATCATCCTCCTCTTCATCGCCTTGAAGTCCACCGAGGATCTGATCAGGGTTCCATCTAGGTCGAAGACTACGCCTTTAACCCCCATGTCTAATCCTCCATCTCCTAATTCTAGCCGTTATAATCCTCTCCGTTGAGAAGATCCTCGTCGTTATATAGAGGGTTATGGTGGTGAAGAATAGCATATAGGCGACGGCTACCAGCACAGGTGTATATCTGCCGAGGAAGAGGGCCTTAGAGGCGATCACCGTGTGGGTGTAGGGAATTATGAGCATCAGCCATCTTAGACCAGCTGGAAGCATATCTACATCGGTGAACATCAGAATGATGGAGGGTATCATTATCGGTATATAGATCAACCCCACGAGGCTCTGGGCGCCTCTCACATCCTCCGCGAAGACCGCTATGGAGAGGGATAGCGCGAGGGATAGGAGGAGGGTTAGGAAGATTATCGCCCCTAGGAGGGTTAAGCCGAGGGGTGAGAGCCTCAACCCGGCTTCACTAAGGGTCTCTATGGTTAATTGAGGGATGAATCCGAGGGTTGATCTCATGTAGTATGAGAAGCCTATCATATATGAGATGGCTCCGGCTATCGCTATGAGGATTGAGCCGAAGAGCTTACCCGTGAGGATCGTCATCCTCCCAATGGGCAGCGTTATCAAGGTTTCAAGGGTCTTCTGCTCCTTCTCAAGCGCTATGCTCGTAGCGGCCATCTGGACGGCGAAGACGTTCATCATCATGATCATCACGGGTAGCATGATGTTCTGGGACATGATGATTCCGAAGATCGCCCCTGGAGGGACATCGAGGACAACCCCCTTCAAGATAGATGCATAGGAGATGAAGATAGGCCTCCTGACCGCCTCGGGCTGGAGCTCCTCACCAGCCTCCTCCAGAATCCTCCTGATCCGCCTCAGGCTACACTCCTCACCATATATCGCGAGGAGCTGCTCAACCGATGAGGCCTTACCCGTCTCAGCCATATTTAGACGCCTGAGATGCACGTAGATTCTCAGCATACACCTCTCCCCAGAGGTCATCCTCTCCGAGTATCCATCTGGTATGTAGAGGAGGATCGATGATTCAGCCTCCATAAACCTCCTAAGCGCCTCATCGAGATTCTCAGCCTCTATGATGTAGACATCGTTATCCTTTGAGAGGAATTCTATGAGCTCCTGGGATGCCGATCCTCCATCCTCATTGTATACTGCTATGGCCATACGTCTAACCGCCCTGCTTACAGCCCTCTGGGAAACCCCTATCGCTGAGCCCATCGCTGGGAAGATTATGAGCGGCATCACGATTATTCCGAGGAGTATCTTGGGGTCTCGGAGGAGCTCCTTAACCTCCTTTGATATGAGGGTGAGGAGTGCCTTAGCCACGTCCAGTCGCCTCCATGAAGGCCTCTTCAAGGTTCTCCGCTCCGTAGCGTTCCCTCAACTCCCCTGGGCTTCCCTCCTCTATTATGACTCCTCCATCTATCAGGGCGACCCTGTCGCAGAGATATTCGACCTCCAGCATGTTATGGCTTGAGAGTAGTATGGTTATCCCTCTCTTCTCGGCGTATCCCTTTATGAGGCGTCTCACCTCGTAGGCGTAGATGACGTCCAGCCCCGAAGTCGGCTCGTCGAGGATGGCCAATCTAGGTGAGGTCATCAGCGTTCTGGCTAGGAGAAGCCTCCTAACCATCCCCCTGCTATAGGTCTTGATCCTATCCCTCAGCCTCTCCTCCAACCCTGATATACGTCTACCCTCCTCCACCATCTCCTCGACGTCCTCGGAGTAGAAGGAGGCTATGAATCGTAGATACTCCTCCCCCGATAGGTTTCCATAGGCCCCAGCCTCCTCCGGTAGATAGCTTATCATACGTCTAACCTCATCCGCCCTCCTCTCCACATCTAGGCCGAAGACCTTAACGGAGCCTGATGTGGGTCTAAGCAGGGTTGCTATGATCCTAAGCGTCGTCGTCTTCCCAGCTCCGTTAGGCCCGATGAGGCCGAAGACCTCCCCCTCATCGACGTTGAAGCTGCATCCCCGTAGAGCCTCAAAATCCCCGAATCTCTTAGTCAGCCCCTCAACCTCGACAGCCTTCATCTCCCCTCCTCCCTTGAACAGTCTTTGAAGGCTCCAATATTCGGACACCCCTCCTCACGAGGCTCCAATAGGCGTAGAAGGTCATCCAGGCCATCGTTGGGGGGAGGATGAAGATGAGCATTTCCCTATGGAAGATGAGGGTGTATATGTTGACGAGGATGCATAGGGCGATGTTGATTAATAGAGACCTTCTCTGCCACCCATATCTCGATATGACCTCTATGGCCTGAAGGGCTTTATAACCCTCCTCAGTCAACGCATATCTACCAGCCTCATCGACGTCTACGAGTCCATTCAGCTTCTTTAGGTGGAAGTCGAGATGCCCTCCACTCCTCACTCCAAGCCTCCTCTTAAGGTCGCTGAATCTCATCGGCCTCTCCTCCAGCGCCCTGAGAATCTTGATGCGTAGGGGGTGGGAGACAGCCTCGAAGACATCCTCAGAGTTCATCGGTATCACCTCCCCCTCAACCAATATATTCCTATCAATCTAGACCTGAGGTCAACAATCCTAGACCGGCTTTCAACCCTGGCCGCCCTTCTTAAGGGTTGATGGATACCTTTAATTCCCCTCCCGAGGGGTGATGGATGGGTGACCTCTTGAGGGCTGATGTATTGGTGAGAGGGGGAAAGATCATAACTTCCTCCGGCCTCATCGAGGCCTCCATAGCCATCGAGAATGGCGTCATAGTCTCCATAGCTAAGGAGAGCCACGCCCCAGAGGCCGATAGGGTGATAGACGCCGAGGGGTTGCTCATCCTACCAGGCATGGTGGATATGCACGTCCACTTCCGAGATCCAGGCAATCCAGAGCGGGAGGACTTCGAATCTGGAAGCAGGGCCGCGGCGGCTGGGGGAGTCACAACGGTGGGTGAGATGCCTAACACGGTTCCACCCGTCGTCACCGCTGAGGCCTTCAGGGAGAAGGTTCGGATAGGGAGTAGCAAATCCGTTGTGGATTTCGCCCTCATAGCTGGGGCTGGGGAGGTCTCAGCTGAGGAGCTGAGGGCGATGGCTGAGGAGGGGGCAGCCGCCTATAAGACCTTCATGACCTCCAGGTTCAGGGAGCTATACGCATCGGATGGGCAGATGCTGGAGAACTTCCAGGTCATCGCCCAGCTGGATAGACCCTGCCTCATCCACGCGGAGGATGGAGACATCGTTGAGAGGTGGAGGAGGAGGGCGAGAGGGGAGGGGCGTAGAGACCCCCTAGCCCACGCGGAGTATAGGCCCGCCATCGCCGAGGTGGAGGCTGCCTGGAGGGTTATCCAACTCGCCTCCTGGGCTGGAGTCCACCTCCACATCTGCCACATCTCAGCCTCAGGGGTTATAGACATCCTGAAATGGGCGAAGTCTAGGGGGCTGAGGGTCAGCGGTGAGACCTGCCCCCACTACCTATTCCTGACGGCTGAGGATCTGAAGCGCCTGGGACCCTACGCCAAGACGGATCCACCGCTTAGAGGAAGAGAGGATCAGAGGAGGCTTTGGGAATCGCTGAGAGACGGCGTCATAGACGTAGTGGCCAGCGATCACGCCCCCTACACCGAGGAGGAGAAGGAGAGGGGTTGGAGCGACATCTTCGACGCCCCATCAGGGGGCATAGGCGTCGAGACGACGCTTCCGCTGATGCTCGACGCCGTCAACAGAGACCTCATATCCCTCCGAAGGCTGGTGGAGGTCTTCGCCGAGAATCCTGCGAGGCTTCTGGGAGTCTATCCGAGGAAGGGTGTTATAGCCGTCGGAGCCGATGGAGACCTCGTCCTCGTCGACCTTAAGGGGGAGTTCGAGATCAGGGGTGACCAACTCCACTCGAGGCAGAGGAGAACCCCCTTCGAGGGCTATAGGGGGAGGGGAAAACCGGTGAAGACGATCCTCAGGGGTGAGGTGATCATGGAGGATGGGGAGGTGACGGCTCCGAGGGGCTATGGAGTCTTCCTACCCCGAAGGGGGTGAGCCTCAACCGGTTTACGCCTAACCTCAGAGCCGCAGTAGGGGCATAGGCCGTCGGGGGGAGGCGTCTCGAAGACCCTTCGACATCCAGGGCAGTATAGGAGCCATCTAAATCGCCTCCTAATACCCCTCGTGGTCAACCCCCGATAGCCTATGCCGAGGGCCTCAGCCATATTCTGAACCGAGTAGTCATCCGAGACCAGCTCCACCTGGCCTAGAGGCTTGAGCTGAAGCGCTAGGGCTAGAAGCTCCTTATCCGCATCGCTTAGGGCTGAGGCCTCCCCAAGTTCGAGGGCTGAGGCCTCCACCTCTCGGAGGAATCGCCTCTCCGGCATCTGAACCTGGATTCTCCCCCCCTCCAAGGAGGAGGTCAATCTTATCTTGGAGACGCCGCCCGCCCTCACCTCATTTAGGATGGAGGGCGTCGTGTAGGCCTCATACCCCTCCGGAGGCTGGAAGCCTGAGATGAGGGCTGAGGCGTCTAGGATGAGTATCCTCTCATCCCCCAGGGTTAAGCCTCCTCCTTAATCTTCTATAGAAGGAGTTGAATCTGATGAAGCTCGCCCTATGGGGGGAGGCCCAAACCTCAACCGTCGATCCAGGGGCTAGATTCATCTGGAAGCGTCCGTCGACCACTGCGACGGCTCCAGCCCTCGGCCTCTTAACCTCCATCAGGATATGGCTGCTTGATGGGAGGACGATGCTTCTGAAGTAGCTGTAGGGTGAGATGGCTGTGAGGATCATCGCCTCCACCCCAGGCGCAAGTATGGAGCCTCCGGCTGAGAGATTGTAGGCCGTCGAACCGGTGGGCGTCGCCACCATCACGCCATCCGCCTCGATGGTGAGGAGATGGACGCCGTCGATGTAGACCTCCATCTCAGCCATCTTAGAGGGCGTCGACGTGGCCACGAGCACCTCGTTTAGGCTGTCTGGGAGATCTCGACCACCGCATCTGGAGGAGAGCTTTAGACATCTCTCCACCCTGTAATCCCCCCTCAGTATATGCTCGATGGCCTCCTCCACCTCTTCGGGTCTCACCTCGGCGAGGAAGCCTTTACGCCCCATATCGACGCCGAGAATAGGAGTCGATGGATTCCCCAACCCCATCGCCGCCCTCAATATGGTTCCATCGCCTCCGACGACGATGAGGATGTCGACATCCATCTCACCTAGAGGTGTGGGCTCCACCCCTAAGGCATCGGCGGTCTCCTCCTCCACGAGGGTCTCGATGCCCCTGGATTCAAGGTGGCTTAAGATTCTCCTCGCCACCTCCAGGGCCTCTCGGAGATCCATCCTTGAGATAAGGCCGAATCTCATTCTCCCTACCTCGTAGACCAGCCATACTTCCCTATAAGCGGCACGTAGGCCACCTTCATCAGCCTCCTCCTCAGAATCCTACCCCTCTCATCCTTCTCGAGGAGCACTAGATCCTGGCCGAAGAGGCTGTTGGGACTCCCCACAGGAGCCATCAATCTCCCAGGGGAGGCCAACTGCTCTATGAGTGGAGGGGGGATATCTGGGCAGGAGGCCGTTATACAGATGGCATCGTAGGGGGCTTCAGGGGGATAGCCCAGCGAGCCGTCGCCGAGGATTAGGATGACCTTATCATACCCCGTCCGTTTGAGGTTCTCCCTCGCAAAGCGGTAGGTGACGGGGTTGATCTCTATGGAGACCACGAGGCCGTCTGGGGCGACGAGCTCC
>JAPDJB010000162.1 GCA_029259285.1 Candidatus Bathyarchaeota archaeon
AAGTCAAATGGGTCAAGTGATGAAAGGGAGTCGCCCGGCCCGAACAAGCTTTTATGCGCGGAGGAGCACCCCAGTTTTGAGAAATACGGAGAGGCGATGTATAAGATCGCGGATTCCGAAATAGGATCTTCGCCCCATCGCTATACATGGGTGCGATGTTCGGAGGATTCTTCGCCTCCCTCCTATCAGGGCTCCCCCTCGTCTCGAGGCAGCCTTCGATCTACTACCTCGTCGGCATGGCAGCCCTCTTCGCAGGGGCCGCTAAGGCCCCTCTCACCTGCATAGTGATGCTCCCAGAGATGACGGACAACTATCATCTACTCCCAGCCCTCATGGTGGTCTGCTCCATGAGCTACTTCGTCTCCTCCCTCCTCATGAGGGGCTCCATCTACACCTTGAAGTTGAGGAGGAGAGGCGTAGAGATAGAGCCCGGCATAGACCCGCTGAAGCTGGTGAAGGTCTCGGAGATCATGACTCCACTCGAGAGGGTTGTAAGCGTCAGGAGGGATACGCCTCTCTCAATACTCCACTTCATGATCCTGGAGTCGAAGCATACGGCCTTCCCCGTGTTAGAAGATGGAAGATTGGTGGGAATCATAACCCTCAAGCAGCTTAGCGGCCTAGGGCAGGAGGAGATGGAGGAGATGAGGGTTAAGGACATCCTGAGAGGCAGATTGGTGGTCACCTATCCAGATGAGACGGCCTACGACGTGTTGGAGAAGATGAATCGATTCGACGTTGAGATGCTTCCCGTCGTCGATAGGGCTGATGAGGGAAAACTTCTAGGGGTTGTCTCGAAGAGGGATACGCTGAACGCCATCATCCTAGGTAGGAGGAAGATGAGGCTTCTGGAGTAGTGTCGCTCCATAGACAAGGCTAAATCACCGGTAGGATCCTATGATGATGGCTTGAGGACACCACACATCAGGTTGAACCCAGTATCAGAGATCGAAGCCGAGGCCGCCGTGGCCGTCATCCTCAAACCAGCCATGGAAGACCTGGAGGTTCTATTGGTTAGGAGAGCATTCAACCCCTCGGATCCATGGTCTGGAGACATCGCCTTCCCAGGTGGACGGAGGAGGGGAAAGGAAACCCTAATCGAGACGGCAGTGAGGGAGGCCTGGGAGGAGATAGGTGTAGACCTAAAGCTATGTGAAACCCTTGGAACCTTAGATATCTCCACATCGAGGAGGGCGCCTGAGCTGAGGGTTCTACCCTTCGTCTACCTCTGCGACCGCGAGCTTGAGATCAGGTTGAATGAGGAGCTCTCCAGCTACTTCTGGATCCCCCTGAGGAGGCTGAGGAGCTCCAGGGGTCATGCGATCATCGAGGGCGTAGAGAATCCAGCCTTCATCTTGGAGGAGGGGGTGGTCTGGGGCCTCACCTATAGGATGCTGGAGGATCTATTAAGCAGGGTGGAGTCAGCTTAGAAGCCTCTTTAGGAGGCTGGCCACGTCGCTGGGCTTCTCCGCCACCGGCACCTCCGCGGATTCCAGGGCCTCTATCTTGCTTCTGGCGGTTCCCCTCTCCCCCTGTATTATGGCTCCCGCATGACCCATGCGCTTACCTGGTATGGCTGTTCTACCCGCTATGTAGGCGACAGCTGGCTTCGTGAAGCCTCCTTCGGCTATGAATTCAGCGGCTCTCTCCTCAGCGTCCCCTCCGATCTCGCCTATTAGAACCACCGCATCGGTTTGGGGATCCTCCTCAAACCATCTCAGGGCGTCGATGAAGTCCAGGCCCGTTATGGGGTCTCCACCTAGGCCGACGCAGGTGGACTCGCCGAGGCCGATGCGGGATATGTGATCCGCGATCTCGTAGGTGAGGGTTCCACTCCTAGAGATTATGCCTACCCTTCCTCTGGTGAAGACTCTCGCTGGCATGATGCCCAGCTTACACTCCCCCACCTTAATCACCCCTGGGGTGTTAGGCCCTATGATGGTTATGTCGCTCCTCCTAGCCCTAGCTACGAACTCCATCGTATCCCTGATCGGAATCCCCTCGGTGATGACGACTATTGGATCGAGGCCGGCGTCCAGAGCCTCATAGACGGCGTCGGGGGCGTATGGAGCTGGGACGAAGATTATAGAGGCGTCGATCCTATGTTCAAGGGCCTCAGCGATGGTGTCATAGACGGGGACACCCTCAACGCTTTCACCCCCCTTACCTGGGGTGACTCCGGCGACTAGCTTGGTTCCATACTCCAGCATGAGCCTCGTATGGAATCTCCCCTGTCTCCCAGTGATGCCCTGGACGACGACTCTAGTCTCAGCATCTACGAATCTCACCATGTTCATCGCCTCCCTAGGAGTGATACCACCCTCTCAGCCGCCTCCTCCATGCTGTCCAGGCAGTGGATGCCAGCCTCCTCCAGGAGCATCCTCCCCTCCTCCTCCCGTGTGCCGATCATCCTTACAACCATCGGCTTCTCCACGCCGGTCTTCTCCCTCGCAGCTATGACGCCTCTCGCCACCTCATCGCAGCGTGTGATGCCTCCAAGGATGTTAATGAAGATGGCCCTCACCCTGGGATCGGTCAGGAGAAATGAGACGGCCATCTCCACCCTTTCAGCTGGAGCTCCTCCACCTAAGTCGAGGAAGTTAGCTGGCTTCCCCCCATAGAGCTGGACGGTGTCGAGGGTGGCCATGGTGAGGCCGGCCCCGTTGCCGATGATGCCTATATCGCCGTCCAGCTCGACGTAGGTTAGGCCGAGCCGCTTGGCTTCCCTCTCCCTCTCGGTGAGGTCTAGGAGTTCACTCTCCCCGAAGCGCTCCAGTAGATCTCTATGCCTCCATAGGGCGTTGTCATCGATGTTGAGCCTCGCATCCGCGGCCATCAGGCCTTCGGGCGTGACCGCGAGGGGGTTTATCTCCGTCAATTCGGCATCCATCTCCACCGCCAATCTATACAGCTTAACAAGAATGTCAGCAGCCGTCAGCATCCCCCTCCCTTCAAGGCCGATCTGCTTCACCATCCACCTCGCCTGATGAGGTCTAAGCCCCTCCAGTGGGTCTATGGTCAACCTTATGATCCTCTCAGGCGTCCTCGCAGCCACCTCCTCTATCTCAACTCCCCCCTCGGAGGTGGCGAGGGCGGTGTAGGCCCTGCTGCTCCTGTCGACGACGACGCCGAGGTATAATTCCCTCTCTATGTTGAGCCTCTCCTCCACCAATACCTCCCTCACCTCCACGTCTCTAATGGTGCTTCCCAGCAGTCTTCCAGCGGCCTCCTCAGCCTCCTCCGGCGTCTCAGCGAAGAGTATACCCCCAGCCTTACCCCTCCCGCCGACGGGTATCTGAGCCTTTACGGCCACAGGCTGAGCGATCTTCTCCGCCACCTCCCTCGCCTCATCAGGCGTCGAGGCAATCCTCCCCTCAGGGGTTGGTATCCCATAATCTCTGAAGACCTCCTTAGCCTCCCACTCCAGTAGCCTCAACTCCCTCACCCTCCACTGCGCTCTGATAGAAACGCTTTTTTTAAGGGCTATAAAATGTGTGAGAGTTAGCTGCGGGGGATGGGATGATCCATCTGATATTGATACCCGCCGCAGCGGGCTTGGCGACATTCATCTGCGTCGGCATAGTCTACATGATGGTTAAACGGGAGGATGAGGGCACTGAGAGGATGAGGGAGATAGCGGGCTTCATCAGGGAGGGGGCCTGGGCCTTCCTGAATAGAGAGATGAAGACCATCAGCTACTTCATCGTCGCCCTCTCATTGCTACTGCTCATCGTCTTCTGGCCCCGATGGCAGATCGCCTTCGGCTTCATTCTAGGCCCCTGGTGCCTCGCAGCCTTCCTCATCTCCACAACCATTGTGGGCGCCCTACTGGCGACCTACATGTTCAACTCTGGAGCCATCTATGATAACGCGAAGAAGTATATCGAGGACGGCCACTTCGGAGGTAAGAACACGCCGGCCCATCACAACGCCGTCATCGGCGACACCTTTGGAGACCCCCTGAAGGATACGGCTGGGCCGAGTCTACACATCCTAATAAAGCTGGTGAGCATCGTCTCCATAATGCTGCTACCCCTCTTCCTCGCCTACTCCCTCATCCCCTAGAGGCAGAGACTCCTCCACCCATCTCATCCATACATCCTCCAATATGCCTACATCCACTGCCTTCTTCAACGCCTCCGTGAGGTCTTCACCCTCGAAGCGGCTCCACTCTCTCCATCTAGTAGGCCCATGGGCCTCATAGGCTTCGAGAACCTTGGGTCTTAGACCCATAAGCTCGGCAGCCGTGCAGACCCTCCTATCAAGCTCCCTCGCCTTCAGGTAGACGAGGTGGAGGAACTCCGGATACCGGTAATCCCTCACCAGGTGGTGGTCGAGGACTATGGTCTCAGCCCTAGACTCCTCGATGATGTGGCAGAGGTTGACGATGCTCCTGGCGAGGTTATAATATGCGAATATGAAGCCTAGGAGGTAGGTTGGAGGGCCGTCGATGATGAGTATGTCTGGGTTGACCTCGATGATCTCATCGGCCACCTCCCTCAATACGGGGCCATCTACATCGGAGGTGTGGAGTAGACGCCTCTCACCGTCGTCTATTGCGACCATGATGACGTAGCCCAGCTTGGAATCCTCAACTCCATGCCAGTGGGGTTTAGAAAACCTGATCTCCGTCGAGCCGATGGTGAAGGCCTCACCGTCGGCCACCTCGACGTCGGCCTCCAGATCCTCCAGGAGCCTACCAGCCCTCCACCTCTGGGAGCGGTTGATGCTATGCTCAGGGTCTTTAATCAGGAGACGCTTACCCCGATAGAGCCTCTGATCCGGTATGTGGTGATCATAGTGGTAGTGGGTTATGGCGATGACATCGGCATCTGAGCAGGCCCTCCTGATCTCAGCCTCATACCGCCGCCTCAGAGCCCTCCGCTCCTCCCTTGGAAGTGGGAAGGATGGCCTCTCGGAGGCTATTCCAGGGTCTACGACTATGACGGCATCCCGAGTCTCAACCCTAATACAGCTCGACTTAACGCCGTAGGAGTCGAAGGCGACGTATCTAACCCTCAACCCAATTCACGATCAGAGAATTGATATAAGTGGTGGCCACTTATATCGATCCACAGGTTTAAAGGGGTTGAGCGGGATGGCTGAGGGCTATACAAGGACCTATGCCCATGATGTTAAGAAGGCTGGGAGGGTTGGGGAGTTTCTACGTATCTGGATAAGGGGGGTGGTTGAGGGCCTTAACGAGGTTGAGGAGGAAACAGCCAAGAAGATTCTAAGGAGATGCGGGGAGAACTGCCTAAAGCTATTCCTCGAGATACATGGACTCGACCTGGCATCATACGACCTCGATTCACTAGTCGCAAAGCTGGATGAGGGCATAGTCACAACGGGGAATAGATGCGAAAGGAGGGGTGACACAATCATCTACGAGTTCAAACCGAAGCGATGTGAATGCCCACTGGTATCCGAGAACATCGTGAAGCTGACTCCAAGGCTATGCTCAACATGCTTCACAAACTGGCTTGAATACCTGTTCGGAGCAGTCTCCAAGAGAGATGTCAAGGCGGAGCTTATAGAAAGCCTTGCAACAGGAGCCGACAAATGCGCCTTCAGAATACAGCTTAGCTGAGGCGGGCACATCTAATATAGGAAACTCCCCCATCACACTCCCCAAAACAACCCAAAAGACCATAAATCAACTAATTTGGTGCGGAGGGTGGGATTTGAACCCACGCACCCCTAAGGGACAGCCTCCTCAGGGCTGCGCCGTTGGCCAGGCTTGGCAACCTCCGCCCAATAACTGATCAAATAGGAGAGGGGTTTTAATCTTTCTCCGGGAGGCCGCTGCCGGG
>JAPDJB010000090.1 GCA_029259285.1 Candidatus Bathyarchaeota archaeon
CAATCTATCAACGTATGGGTTAACGCTACATGATATCCCATATGTGTTGATGTATAATAAGCGCGATCTCGCAAATATACTATCAAGGGAAGAGCTTGATCATGACCTTAACATAGATAGTGTGCCAACCTTTGAATCGATAGCCATCCGTGGCATAGGGGTGTTGGAGTCATTGAAGTCGATCACAAAATCCATCCTTAAAGTATACTACAACAGACCGTCGTAGCCATTTTTCAACCCCATATCAACATGCTCCCATAGTACACGTAACTGCTGTGCCAACAAGCTATCATCAAACTCGACCACAGATTTACCGGCTACCATAGCTCGGGTAGCAGTCTTGTCGAATGGCAACTTACCTGCAACCTTTACGTTACGTGCTTTACAATAGTGTTCAATCTTACGTGTCATGGATGGGTTGAGATCGTATTTGTTGATACAGACGAGCACAGGTATATGGAGCGCATACTGGAGGTGGTGTCTCATTTCCATATACCATACCGACATGTTCTGCACCGTATTTCTCAACAGCCTCCTTTGCGATCTCCTCCATCTGCTCTAGATAGCTGCTGAATTCCGTCACCTCAGCGGCGTATCGCACCTTAGCGAGGATCTCGCCACCAAGCTTTGGGAACTCGTCCTTGAAAATGTTATATATACCATCTGCCCACGGGTCTCCCCTCTGAATCACTATGACGCCCTCGATCCCCCAGGTCCAAAGCATCTTAGCGATGGCTGGAGCCTGGATATAGTCATTTGGACACATCCTGAAGAGCCTGTCACCCTCGATCCACAGCAGCGGAGAGGTGGAGGAGGGGCTGAACATGATCATGTCGTTCTCATTGACGTATGATAGTGCGGCCTGAGCCTGGGACGACCATCGACCACAGATGAGTAGGTTCACGCCCATAGCCTTGAAGCTCTGAACCTTCTCCAAGTGGATGGCTGCCTGCGCCTGAGCGTCGTCTAGGAGGCCCTCAAACTTCACGTCATAGCCTAGGAGCTTCGCATACTCATTTATGTCAGGAAGGATGACGTTGTCGAGGATCGGCTTGTAGGTCTCCAGGTCAGATGTCTGGGCGACTATATCGCCGAACTGGATGGTCTTACCCTCCAGGGGTCTGACCTCGACGGTGACGGTCTTGGTGACCTCCTTCACCTTCACTGGAGCCGTATATCTACCGACGCCGACGCCGATCCCTAAGCCCACGATCAATAATACCACAGCGAGAGCAATTGCGGTTCGCTCCAAAGTTTTCACCTCTTTTATTTTCGCATTTTTAGTATCGTTACTGATCCTTATATAAGTTTTTAGAGTTGATTGGAGGGGTATTTTTTTAATTTTTTCGGTTAAAAATAACTATATGTAAATCAATAGCGAAGAATCGGCTTCAAATGAAGGCCCTTCACTTAAAAAAATTTATTTAAGTAATGGAAGGCTCCATTATGGGAGTGATGGGATTATGCTATTACCACCACTCGTGATGGCCGCGATAGTATATGCCTGCGAAATCACCATCCTCAGCATCGGCTTCACAATGACCTACTTGACGGCTAAGATACCCAACTTCGCCCACGGCACCTACGCTGGCTACGGCATCTACGTCAACTACACGATCTCTAAGATCTTAGGCCTAAACCCTTACATCTCCTTCCCCGTAGCCTTCCTCGTCGGCGGTAGCATAGGGGTCGTCGTTTACATGCTTGTAATTGGGGTTCTCACGAGGATGGGTAGTGGAGCCATAGTGTTGACGATCTCCACCATCGCCATCGACATCTTCCTCACAGCTCTCCTCTACATCTACGCCTACTGGCTTAGGGATACCTTTAAGACCTATACTATATTCTTCATATTGAAGGAGAGGGACTTCCAACTCGGGGGCACACCTGGGATCTTCTTCGTAGCCCTTACGATCTGTATTGTCACCGTCGTCCTCCTCCACACCTTCCTGACGAAGACGAGGCTCGGCGTCTCCATGAGGGCTGTGGCTGAAGACCCTGAGCTGGCATCGGTTCTCGGCATCGACGTATATAGAACCCAGCTCTACTCCTGGTTCCTCACTGGAGGCCTCGCAGCCCTTGCTGGCGCTATGTATCCAATGTGGTTCCAGTCCCACCCAGCGGCTGGATCCTTCATCATCACCAGCATTATGGCCGGCAGCCTCCTAGGGGGGATGGAGAGCGTCTATGGCGCCATAGTTGGAGGCTTCGGAGTGGGCCTCTCGGAGATCTTGCTGACAAATAGGCTTCAGGCAACCTTTGGCATCTGGGTCGGCGAGTATAGGCCATTGATACCGATGTTCTTCCTCATCGCTGTGCTGTTGATCCAGCCTAGAGGCCTGCAGGGGGCCTATGAATGGCTGACAAAGAGCAAGAGGGGGATAGAGTTATTATCGAAGTTGGGGATTAAGGTGGAGTGATGAGAGATGTTAGCCGTTATCGGTTCTAGTGTCGCCGCCATCACTGGGATGAGCAGGCTCATCGTCGACATAGCGATGTACTTCGGCCTCTTCGTCATCGTCGCCATGGCCCTCAACTTCCAGTATGGAAATGCTGGCATCCCCAACTTCGGATGCGCCGTCCAGGTCATCGTAGGAGGCTTCACCGTCAGCGGCATAACGCTGCGATTGGCCTACTGGCTGGTGGAGAAGGCGGGTGTGAAGCTCCTCCCCTACCAGACAGCCTACGACTGGCTCTATAACAGCCAGTTGAATGTCGTCGCGGTGAACAACTACCTCAAGACTCACCCTCTCCTCGGAATTTCGCTGCTCCTCTTCTCCATAGCCACGGCTATGGTCCTCGGAGCCATCATAGGCTGGGTGATCTCGGTGCCAGCCATCAGGCTGAGGGCCACCTACCTGATGATCACCCTCATCACTATGGCCGATGCATCACAGATCTTCGGCAGGAACATCCCCTACATCTGCGGTGGAACCCTCGGCATCTGGATACCCAACGTCTTCGCCTGGTATCCAGGTGACAGAGGCGTCATCACAGCCGTCGTAACCCTCGCCATAGGCCTCATCTGCTTCTTCATCTTCAGAACGATGCTTAACTCCCCCTATGGAAGGCTGATGAGGGCTATAAGGGAGAACGAGGTCACCTGCCAGAGCGTGGGTAAGAACGTCGTAGGAATAAGGCGGAACATCCTCATGTTCGCCTCAGCCATCACCGCCATACCAGGCGTGATGACGGCCTACTACTACTCCTACGTCGTCGACGCCATGTATCAGCGTGCCTATTGGACCTACTGGTCATGGCTGATGCTCATCCTAGGAGGCCCAGGGAACAACGCTGGAACCTTCCTGGGATGCGCCCTCGTCATCGCGATGCGGAGGGTCATCATCGTCTATAAGTGGTTCTTCGACAAGATACTCTTCTTCCCAATAAGCTACTTCGAGCAGATACTCCTGGGATTGCTGCTGATCGTCGTCATGATCTTCAGACCAGACGGCCTGATCCCTGAGAAGCTGCTATACATACCAGGCGTCAACTACACGAAGCTGGTTAGGGAGAGGGTGAAGGTTGACTGGAGGACGGCGCCGAAGATGAGGCTCGCGGGAAAGAGGAGGAGATTCCCACTGAAGTTCTGGAGGAGGTGAAACACCGTGGACATGGATATGGTGCTATTCTGGGTCATGGTCGCCATATGGGTCTTCATGCCAGCCTTCATAGTCTACGAGGAGATCAAGGAGCGGAGAGCGCTCGCTGAGATAGAGAAGGCTGAAGCCTCGGAGGAGTAGCCTTTCATAAACCTTCTTTTAAATCTTTTAATAATTTAGAGGGTTAGGGGAAACTCTCTAGTTTAGCCCCCTATGGGGGAGGACATCTCCCAGGATCGCCTCAAGGCCTCTAAGCCTATTCCTCAGGGTCACCTCGGTGGTTCCCGCTGCGGCGGCCACCTCCTTCTGGATTCTCCGATCATTTGTCTCAAGGCAGGCGAGGTAGAGGGCTGCGGCTGCAAGGCCCCTCGGGTCTTTACCCGCCAGGCCGCGGCGTTCACGGGCCTTCCTCAATATCTCTATGGCATACTGCTCCGTCTCCCGCTTAACCTTCAACTTCGAGGCGATGCTGGGGACGAACTTCATCGGGTCGTCAACAGGCATCTTAAGCCTCAGCTCCCTAATCAACAATCTATAGGTTCTGGCGATCTCGGAGTAGTCCCTCGTACTCTCCTCGGCGATCCTCTTTAGAGACCTCGGTACACGCTGCAGTCTGCAGGCGGCGTAGAGGCTGGCGGCCACAAAGGCGTCGATGCTGCGCCCCCTGATGAGATCCTGCTTCAAGGCCCTCCGATAGATGAGGGCTGCCTCCTCCTTCACCCCATCTGGGATGTGAAGCCTGGCCGCCAATCTATCCAGCTCGGCCATGGCTATGCTGAGATTCCTACCCCAAGCCTCATCCATCTTGGATCTGTTGTCATAGCGTCTGAGCTTACTCATCATAAGCCTCGTGTCGAAGTCGAGCTTCCTCCCCTTCGCATCCCTATCCTCATAGAAGGCGGTTGAGAGACCCTTATCGAAGATCGTATATGAGGAGCCTAACCCCGTTCTGGCCCTTGATTCACGCTCCTCGACGGTGAAGGCCCTCCACTCCGGCCCTGGGTCGACTATACCCTCCCTGACGACGAGGCCGCAGCGGCTGCAGACCTCCTCCCCCGCCTCTGGGTCTAGTATCAACTCATAGCTCCCGCAGCGGGGACACCTCACCCTCTCCTCGCTCATCTCCATCACCTGGGCCGGAATAAGGATAATTTACCTATTCGTAAATTATATATATTCACCGCTCTTATAAACGTTTCCGAGACACATTGACGAAGCCACGGGGAACAACGGGCTCTACGAAGATGAAGATACTCGCCATCATCCACCACAACTCGGAGAGGGGAGATGCCTCATACGGCTATGGCATCTGGAGAGACCTCAAGAGATACTTCCACATCTACCTCGACGACGGCGACATAAGAAATGTCTATAGGCATCTGAAGGAGCTCTGCGCCATGGAGATGGTTAGGCGAGTCGACAATCCAGGGGGAGGGAGGAGATGCTACTATGATATAACCGAGAAGGGGTTGACGCTTAAACCTAGATATGAGAGATACCTAGAGATCGTCAGACGTAAGGCATCCTCAGACTCCTAGCTGCCTCTCATATAGCCTTCGATACCGGCCTCCAAGTCTCATCAACTCCTCATGTGTCCCCTCCTCAACGATCCTCCCATTCTCCAGGACGATGATGCGATCGGCATCCCTCGCCATCGACAATCTATGGGCGATGATGATGGTGGTTCTACCCTTGAAAACATCCCTTAGAGACCTCCTAATCTCCGCCTCCGTGTAGGGATCGACGCTGGACATCGCCTCATCGAGGATGAGGATCCGTGGATCAGCCAAAACCGCCCTGGCGAGGGAGAGGAGCTGCCTCTCCCCGATGCTCAGCCTCACACCCCGCTCACCAACCTCGGTCTCATAGCCCTTGGGAAAGGACTCTATGAAGCGGTGGGCGCCAACCCTCCTCGCAGCCTCCATCACCTCCTCATCCGAGGCGTCGGGTCTTCCGAAGCGGATGTTATCCATGATCGTTCCCGTGAAGAGTATCGGCTCCTGGGGAATGAGGGTCATCTGACTCCTCAGCGACTTGAGGGTTACATCCCTCAGGTCATAGCCATCGATGGTTATCCTCCCCCTCTGGGGGTCATAGAACCTATAGAGCAGATTAATGAGGGTTGTCTTCCCAGCCCCCGTTGGGCCGACGATGGCGACTCGCTCACCAGGCCTTATAACGAGGCTTACAC
>JAPDJB010000118.1 GCA_029259285.1 Candidatus Bathyarchaeota archaeon
CGTTCGCATGAGATCTGTGAGTCAATAACTTCTTGTCTTTTATGAAGCATAGGAATTTGAAGGTACTAGTGAGTTTTCCCTTAGGATAATTCGGGAAAGCCCAAGACTTGAAGGGTCGGAGATCTTATCAAGTATCTACTGGGCTTGTGGAGGAGAAGAAGTATAAAACGATCTACGAGGTGTTGAATGTCTGCTTCTGACCAGAAGACGTGGAGAACTTCTTCATAGGCCGAGAAGCCGTTGAATACCTGAAGCTATACCTCGACGCTAGGAGCCGTGGAAGTCCATCTAGGAAGATCCCTCCGGAGATTATTGACGATGACAGTCCCCTCATAAGGGATGCAAAGTCTAAGAGGCCCCGCCCGATAACCCCAGGTCAGATGTCCCGCATCATACACCATCTCTTCATCAAGGCCGGCCTCATCCAGAGACGTGGACAAAAGCGATACATCCTAAGGCCCCACAGCCTCCGCAAATACTTTAGAACCCAGCTCACAGCCAAGGGAGTCCCAGCCGACATAGTCGAATACATGATGGGCATAAGCTGAGCACATACCCAGACATCAGGATGAAGGGAGTCGAATTCCTAAGAAACATCTATGCAGCCGCAGGCCTAAGCATAAAGCCGAAAACCTACATCAGCCGAATAGAGATGCTCAAAGAGATAATACGAGCCTGGGGAATGGATCCGGAGAAGATACTTGTCAAGGAGGCTTTGAGAGAGCCCCATAGAACAGCCATCCATCCAATCCCGGGAGAGGAGGAGCAGGCTAAAATCCTGGCTAAAGCCCTAAAGGAGATGCTGAGAAATGAGCTTCTCAACTGATTTAAACGGCTCCCAAAGAGTTTTTAAAAAGGTTTAAGTAGTTAGATGTGATTCAAAGCCTAAACCTTCGAGGTTGGTGGAGATAAGGGTTGTTCATGCCAAGGGCCTATGACAGGGCGATCACCATCTTCTCCCCAGAGGGCCGCCTCTACCAGGTTGAATATGCGATGGAGCTGGTTAAGAGGGGGGCTCCCATAGTAGGCGTCTCCTCACCTGAGGGAGCCGTCCTGGCGGCCAATGAGACCCCTGAGAGCAGGCTTGAAGACCCTAAATACTTCAGGAAGATATTCCAGCTCGATGACCACGTCGGCGTAGCCATCGCAGGCCTCAGCAGCGACGCCAGGGTTCTCATAAATCAGGCGAGGCTCACCTGCCAGTATCACAGACTCCTCTACGACGAGCCCGTAGACATAGAGACCCTAACCAGGAGGATCGGCGACATCGTACAGGTTTACACTCAGCATGCGGGCGTCAGACCCTTCGGTGTCAGCATGATCTTCGCGGGCGTCGACAAGACGGGTTCAAAGGTCTTGATGACGGATCCCAGCGGGAGCTATAGGGGATACAAGGCGACGGCTGTAGGCCGTAAGAGTGATGAGGCGAATAAGTATCTGGAGGAGCATTATAGGGATGATCTAAGCCTCGATGAGGTGATCAAGCTGGCCGTTGAGACGATTAAGGTGGCCTCCGAGGGGGAGGTCACCTCTAAGGTTGTGAAGGTGGCTGTCATCCCCCTTGAGACCCGCGTCTTCAGACGCCTCAGCGAGGAGGAGGTGGAGAAATACCTCGGGTAGAAGGCGAGGGGTATGAGCGAGAAATACACCCTCGTCAGATACAGCCGTGGAGGGGAGAAATTCGAGATCATCGTCCACCCAGATAAGGGGCTGGCCTACAAGAGGGGTGAACTCAAGGACGTCTCAGAAGCCCTGATGATCGAGACGATCTTCACAGATGCGAGGAAGGGTGAGAAGGCGTCGAAGGAGCGCCTTGAAGCCGCCTTCGGAACCAGCGACCCCCTGAAGGTGGCCGAGATAATATTCAAGCGTGGAACCCTACTGCTGACAGCCGAGCAGAGGCGTGAGATGATCGAGAGGAAGAGGAGGGCAATCATAAACATGATCTCAAGAACCTATGTAGACCCAAGAACCAGGCTCCCCCATCCGCCGACGCGCATAGAGGCGGCGATGAGGGAGGCCCACGTGAACATAGACCCCTTCAAAGACCCAGAGGAGCAGGTTAAAGACGTCGTCAAGGCCCTGAGACCCATACTACCGCTGAGCATGGAGAGCGTGGAGATCGCCATAAAGGTGCCTCCAGAATACGTCTCGAAGGCCTATGGCCTAGTGAGGAGCATGGCAGAGGTTAAACGCGAGGAGTGGGGGAGCGACGGCTCCTGGCTGGCCCTTGTGGAGCTCCCCGCCGCCATGCAGGTTGAATTCCTCGATCGCCTAGGTAAGGCGACGCAGGGGAGCGCCCAGACGAGGATGATGAGAGGATAAGCCTTGTCAGCCTACTTCGAGAATAGGGCAATCGTCGTTCCTGGCGACATATTATACGAGGGTAGGATTAGGGCTGGGAATAACACCTATAGGATGGGAGGCAGGGTCTACGCCACCCATGTAGGCCTCGTGGAGTATGGCCGCGGCGTGGTCTCCGTCATCGCCCTCGAAGCCGGATACATGCCGATGGTCGGGGACATCGTCATCGGATACGTCGTCGACATCGATGTGGGGCAGTGGATCGTCGACATAAACGCGCCCATGAACGCCATATTGAAGGTTCCAGACGCGATGGAGGCTCCCTTCACCCCAGAGCTCGTGATGACGGAGTTCCTCGACGTCGGGGACACCATCGTTGCGAAGGTCGTCGACCTCGACAGGAGGAGGACGCCGATACTGTCGATCCTCGGCGGCGAGTTAGGAAGGGTGGATGAGGGACTCATCGTCGAGATGACGCCCTCGAAGGTTCCTAGGCTTATAGGTAAGAAGGGGTCGATGGTGAGCATGATCCTGAAGGAGACGGGCTGTAGGCTCGTCATAGGTGAGAATGGGCGCATCCTCATCCAATGCGCCGACAGGGAGGATGAGGAGCTGATCGTAAACATAATTAGGAAGATTGAGAGGGAGGCCCATACAACGGGCCTGACGAATAGGGTTCACGACTATATCATGCGTATGAGAGGTGTGAGGAATGAGTGAGGAGAAATGGAGAAGAGTGGATGGGAGAGCCTGGAATGAGCTGAGACCCATCAAAATCGAGAGCGGAGTCCTACCCAACGCCGATGGCTCAGCCTACATAGAGATGGGGCGCAACAAGATAATCGTAGCCGTCTACGGCCCGAGGGAGATGCATCCAAAGCATCTGGCTAAGCCCGACATGGCCGTGCTGCGCTGCCGATACCACATGTCCCCCTTTTCAACGCATCCCAGGAGGAGTCCAGGGCCTTCTAGGAGGGATACCGAGATAGGGATGGTGATGCGATACGCCTTGGAGCCGGCCATCTTCCTCGAGCGATTCCCAAGGGCGTCCATCGATGTCTACGCCGAGGTTCTACAGGCAGACGGTGGAACCCGCTGCGCATCGATAACAGCCGCAGCTGTCGCCCTCGTCGACGCGGGGATACCGATGAGAGACCTGGTAGCAGCCTGCGCCGCCGGTAAGATCGAGGGACACATCATCCTCGACCTAAACGACCATGAGGATAAATACGGCGAGGCCGATGTTCCCGTGGCCTATATGCCGAGGCTTAATAAGGTGACGCTGCTACAGATGGATGGCGTCCTCAGCCCAGATGAGCTGAGGAGATGCATAGAGCTAGCCATCGAGGGCTGTCAGCATATCTACGAACTCCAGAGGGAGGCCTTGAAGCGTAAATATGAGGAGGTTGTGGAGGAGGTGAAGGGGGATGAGTAGGCTGAGCATCATACCGAAGCTGAAGAGGCGTAAGATCCTCGATGCCATCGCATCAGGGAGGAGGATGGACGGCCGAGGCCTTGAGGAGTATAGGGAGATCTCGGTGCGTAGAGGCGTCGTGGAGAAGGCTGAAGGCTCGGCGGAGGCGAGGATCGGAGACACATGGGTCGTCGCAGGCGTCAAGATCGAGATCGGGGAACCCTTCGAGGATACACCTGATGAGGGAATCCTAGTCTGCAGCGCGGACTTCGCGCCGGTGGCCTCACCAACCTTCGAGCCTGGCCCCCCAGATGAGGCTTCCATAGAGCTGGCGAGGGTCGTCGACAGAGGTATAAGGTCGTCGGACGCCTTAGGCCTAAAGGATCTCTGCCTAATCCCTGGGAGGAAGGTCTACGTCGTCTACATCGATCTCTGCATATTGAATCATGCTGGGAATCTCCTCGACGCGGCGTCGCTGGCCGCCGTGGCGGCCCTGATGGAGGCGAAGAAGCCCATATATGAGGTGAGGGATGGCAAGGTCTACCCGACGGGTGAGGTGGAGCCTCTGAAGCTGAGGAGGCTGCCGATAGCGGTCTCCATGGCGAAGATCGGAGATGTCATAGTCCTCGACCCCACCTTCGACGAGGAGGAGGTGATGGACACGAGGATAACGGTCACCGTCGACGAGGAGGGGAACGTCTGCGCTGTTCAGAAGAGTGGCCCACAGGGGCTGAGCGTGGAGGAGATCTGGAAGGCGATAGAGATCGCAGTTAATAAGGCTCCAAAGCTGAGGGAGAAGTTGGAGGCTGCGCTATGAGCTTTGGGGCGAGGCTGAGAACCCGAGGCGGGGCGACGCTGAGGAAGAGATGGACACGGGTAGTCTCGACGCTTAGGAGACCCCATAAGTGTCCCCGATGCTCGGCGATGAAGGTGAAGCGCATCAGCGTGGGCATCTGGCGCTGTAGGAAATGCGGCTTCACCTTCGCCGGTGGAGCCTACCAGCCTCAGACGAAGCTGGGTAAATTGGCGGCCAGGTAGAGATGGAGGCGGAGGCCGAGATAAGGCTGGAGCTCGGCGATGGGCTTACAAAGCTGTTAGAGAGGTCTCTCAAACCCGAGGCTGAGACGCCCGCCACTCCGAGGGCTAAGGCCCGCATAAAGGCCGTGGGGGAGACCCTGACAATATTCATAGAGGCTCAGGATACCACCGCCCTGAGGGCGGCGGTGAACAGCTATCTCCGATGGGTGGAGGGATGCCTCTCAGCCCTCAGGGGGCTGCGACAACTATAAAGGGTGAAAGGGGGAATAGGTTTAATATGTCCTCCGAGCGACTGCCCCCGAAGATTCAGGAGCAGCTGGCGAAGATTCAGCAGCTCCAGAATACGCTTCAATCACTGCTGATCCAGAAGCAGCGGCTGGAGCTGGAGCTGAGCGAGACGGAGAGGGCCTTGAAGGCCTTGGAGTCCATCCCAGAGGACGCTAAGGTCTACAAGGCTGTTGGGACGATACTGGTGGAGAAGAGTCGAGATGAGGTGTTTAAGGAGCTGAGTGAACGGAAGGAGTTTCTTGAGATGAGGTCTAAGGTTTTGGCGAGGCAGGAGACGAAGACCCGTGAGCGATTGACGACTCTACAGAGGAGTCTACAGCGGGAGCTAGGCGCCGCCCCTCCTGAAGAGTCCTCTTAGCCCCCTCCCCCTCTCCGCCCCCCTCCTCACGGCCTCAGCCATCCTTCTAAGAGGGGTGGCGTCCACATCTAGCTTAAACATCCTGCTGAGAACCTCAACGGCCGCCGCCGCGCCTTCATAATCTATGGTTGAAACGGTTGTGGTTGGGATGAAGATCGATGTCCATGGTATATCTTTCCCGAGACACCTCTCCATGAGGCAGGCATTTATCCATGTGACGGCTCCCTCATTCGTTGACTTCACACCGGCAATCTGGAGGCGTTCACCCTCCGTCGAGTAGCCCACAACCTCCCTCACAGCTCTCAGAGATCCCTCCACAGCTATGAATTCGGAGGCC
>JAPDJB010000101.1 GCA_029259285.1 Candidatus Bathyarchaeota archaeon
CCTCCTCGTCGGCCCGAATGGATGTGGAAAGACGACGCTCGTCAACTGCATCTCAGGCTACTTCAAGCCTGAGGAAGGCCGAATCTACTACCGAGGCGTCGACATCACCGATGAGCCGATGTACATCAGAGCCAGGAGGGGATTGGTGAGAACCTTCCAGATCGCATCCCCCTTCATGGCCCTGACAACCCTGGAGAATATGCTAGTCGCCCTCCCAGACAACGCCGGTGAAAACCTCTTCCTCTCCCTCTTCAGGCCTACGTGGGTCAACAGCGAGATCAGCGCGGTGCGAAGGGCTGCGGAGCTCCTGAGGGTTCTCGGCCTCATGCACGTCTGGAATAAGCCGGCTAAGACCCTCAGCGGAGGCGAGCTCAAGCTCCTGGAGATTGGGAGGGCGCTGATGAGCGGCGGTGAGACCATCCTCCTCGACGAGCCCGTCGGCAGCATCGACCCCAAGCTCTGCCACCAGATCTTCAGCCACATCATAAAGCTGAGGGATGAGCTGAACATCACCTTCCTAGTCATCGAGCACCGCCTTGAGGTCGCCGCCCAATACGCCGACTGGGTCTTCGCCATGGATAGGGGCAAACTCGTCTGCCAGGGCAGAGCTGAGGAGGTCTTCGAGGATCCAAGGGTGATAACCTCATACCTAGGGGAGGAGTGAGAAGATGGGAAACATAATTGAGACTAAGGGTTTAAACGCGGGTTACGGCCCAATCCACGTCCTCTACGACCTAGACTTCGAGGCTCCAGATGAGGCTGTAACCGTCATCGTAGGCCCCAACGGCGTCGGCAAGACGACGCTCCTCAAGGCCATAATGGGATTGGTCACCATCTACTCCGGTAAGATCTACTATCAGGGAAAGGACATAACGAAGATGCCGCCCCACGAGAGGACACGTATAGGTATAGGGTACATGCCTCAGGTGAGCAACATCTTCAGCAGGTTGACGGTCTGGGAGAACCTAAAGATGGCCGCCTATACGGTGAGGGATCAGAGTAAGATCGAGGAGAAGATGGAGATGATCTTCACCCTATTCCCGAAGCTGAAGGGATTCCTACATCGAAAGGCTGGAACCCTCAGCGGAGGTGAGAGGCAGATGCTCGCTGAGAGCATGGTGCTCATCAGAGACCCGAAGGTGATGCTCGTCGACGAGCCGACGGCGGGTCTGATGCCGAAGCTGGTGACGGAGGTTATGAAGAAGTTCAAGGAGATGGCTGAGCTGACGGGTCTGCCCGTCGTCCTCGTAGAGCAGAGGGCCCGTAGGGCTCTGCAGGTAGGCGACTATGCATACATGATGAGGCATGGCCGCTTCATCTTCAGGGGAACCGCCAAGGAGCTCCTGAATCATCCACACCTGACGGAGATGTATCTCGGCGCCATAGAGGTCAGGGAGCTGAGGTACGTCAAGGAGTAGACGCCCTAATATACTCCAGGTATAAGCCTCCACCTCACCCGTTTCATATACCTTCTATAATCCTCTCCATATCTTCTCAGCAGTTCCTTCTCCTCGCCTCTAATATGGAGTGGTATGACCGCTAGGGTTATGAGCAGCAGCATCAGGGTCTCGGGGATCATTATCAGGAGGGCTAAGCCGAGGACGAGGATGAGGAAGGATGCATATAGGGGATGTCTAACATGGGAGTAGGGGCCATAGGTTATCAGCTCCCCCCTATAATGCCTCCTCCAGAATATCCACCATCGGAGGCAGAGGATGCCTCCAAGGGCTGTCAGGGACGCCCCGATCAGCTGACTCAACGATGACATCGATCAACTTAAGGGATCACTTCATGTAAATAGTGTGGGATGCCCATGTCCAAGCCCCGTAGGGTTAAGATCACGGTTCTAAAGTGTATGCGGCCTGAGGAGGTTTTCAAGGAGCCGCCGGTTAAGGGTGGCCCAAAGGAGCCATGCCCAGTATTCAAGGAGGGGCAGGTCTTCTACGTGGAGGATGGAAGTATGCCCGAGGGCTTCTGCACCTGGGCCTGGAATGATATCTACAAGGTGGTTTTAACCCTGAGGTTTAACGGAGACTTCCCCTGGTATGAGGAGAGGGGTGTAATGATCTGCTGCTGCACCGACGGGTTGAGACCCGTAATCTTCAGGGTTGAGAGGGCCTAGCTGGATATATGCTCCTCAACCAATCTCTGAAGCGTCTGAGCCCTCATCTGGGCGAGGGAGAGGAGCTCGCTGAGGGTCTCAGGCGTCGGGTAGGCGGCCTCCAGGGCGACCCTCCTAGCATTGAGGTGGGCCATTGAGAGGATGAGTGGGAGGGTCTCAGGAGTCGGGTAGGCCGCCTCAACGGCCACTCGGAAGGCGTCGGAGTAGGCCTTCATCAGCTCCTCCCTGTAGGCGTCGACATCTATCTGGAGCTCCTCCCTTGGGATGACTCTGCCATGGTCGTAGACGGCCTTGATCTCCAATCCCATCTCGGCAACCCTCATCCCAAGTCGGCTGAGAACCTCGGCGAGGTCTCTGGAGACGACGTCTCCAGGCCTTGCGACTACCGTGTCCCTGGCAACCCATATGCTTCCACTCTCGATGCGTGTTCTCACCCCTAGAGAGGCGAGCTGGCTTAGGATCGGGCCAGGTGAGAGACCCGTATTTCCGGCTGGTATGACGATCTCCTCGGTGGCTATGTCGCCAGGCTTTGCGAAGACCTTCACCTTATTCTTGCTGAGGGTCATCGCCAATTTGAAGGGGTTGCCGTTGTAGAAGATGAAGATGTTCTGCCCCTTTATGGCGTTGAAGAACTCGTCGATGTTGGGCATATCAAGTTTCTCCATCGCCCGTCTCATCAGGGTGTTCTTAATCACCTTGAAGACCATCCTCCCCCTCAGCTTCTTCCTCAGATCCTGGAGCATTCTGCTCTCGATCTTGTGGAGGTCTGCCACCCCTATGACCTCATACTCCTTTAGAAGCCTCAGGGCCTCCTCGACGATGTGGATCTTCCTCTCCCTAGCTCTCCTACTCATGGGCTTCACCTCAGATGAGTCTCACCGCTGGCCCCATAGTGAGCTTCACATAGGCCGACTTTATATTGCCCATACCCTTCTTCAGCGTCCTCAGGAGGGTTGAGAAGACGGCTTCGATGTTCTCAGCCACCTCCTCGTCGCTCATCCCCTCCTTTCCGACGATGCACATAACATGGGGTTTATCCCTGCTCCTGAGGAGGATCGTCTTTCTCTCCCTCTCCATGACCTCCTCTATCGATGCCTGGGGTGGAACCGGCGTAGGCATCTTACCCCTCGGCCCGAGGATTGGGCCTACGATGCGGCCTATGAGGGGCATGAGCGGCGCCTCGGCGAGGAAGAGGTCATAGTCCTTAAGCCTCCTCTTCACCTCCTTCTTGTCTTCAGCGATGCTCTGAAGCTCGTTTGGATCCATCACCTCGTCGGCCCCCGCCTCCCTGGCTCTCAGGGCGAGGTCTCCGGAGGCGAAGACGAGGACTCTGCGTTTACCGACTCCGTTTGGAAGCCTTATCTTCAGGTTTATCCTGTTTTCAGGCCTCTTCAGGTCGATGTCCTTGAGGTTTATCATCAGCTCTATCGACTGCTCGAATCGGCGTTTAGGTGAAGCCTTCCTAGCCTCCCTTAAGGCCTCTAGGATTCTCTCCCTTGGAATCGACATCTAGGCTCCCCCCTCATCCGATGACTGATATAAAGTTTTACTACTCCTTGAGCTTTTCATCGTAGGCCCCTTCATCTATAAGCCTTAAAACCTCCTTCACCGGCTTGCCATCGACGGTTATACCCATGCTTAGGCAGCTTCCCAGAACCTCCTTCACAGCTCCCTTAAGGGTGGCGGCGAGGAGGTCGTCCCACTTCTTCCTAGCTATCTCCACCACCTGGTCGAAGGTTAGGTTGCCCACGAACTCCCTCTTCGGATCAGAGGATCCCTTCTCCAGGCCGAGGATCTGGGTGATATGGGCGTAGGTTGAGAGGGAGCCGAGCTTCACGGTGAACTCCTTCGTATCTGTGTCTACGGTGACCTCCACGGGTACTTTCACACCCTTATAGACCGCTGTAACCTCATTGATCTTGTTGACCACCATCATCACGTTTATGCCTAGGGGGCCGAGGGCCGGCCCAATCGGCGGCCCCCCCGTCGCCTCCCCACCTGTGACGATGAATTTGAAGGTTTTCTTCACCATTAGCCCTCCCTCACCTCCCTTACATAGTCTGCGTGAACCGTTATTGGAAGCGTGAAGCTCGCCTCCAGCAGCTCTATTGTGACCTCCTCCTTAGCCTCATCGATCCTGATGATCCTGGCCTGCATCCCCTTGAAGGGGCCTGCCACCACCTCCACGATGGCCCCCTCCCTCAGCCCCTCTATAGCCGGCTTGGTTTCGAGGTAGTGATCCACCTCAGCTGGATTTACCACGCCTGGGACTCGGCCTCTGACATGTCTCATCCCCCTTATCAGCTCGTCGACCATGTGGGGCATAGCAGCCTCAACTATTATGTAGCCTCTAAGCTCCGCTGGGGCGAGGATGGCGGATATCGGCAGTCCCTCCACCTCCACCCTGTCGGCGAGCATCATCGCCACGTTTCGCTCCTGACCCACCGTAACCTTCACAGCGTAGAGGGGCATCCCTCACACCCTGAGACGCTTAACCATACTCCCCAGGGGGAGAATTAAACCTATTGGTCTATATGCCCTGGAGGGTTACCGAGATCAGCCTGATGAGGTAGCCTATTCCACCGATTAGGGCGACGCCTATTAGGCAGACTTTAACGCTGAGCCAGAAGGTTCTACGATCAGGCTTTGAGATGGTTCTCAGCAGCCTTGAGGCGGATGTCAGGAATTCTCTCAGGCCCATCCGACGCTCCTAATCGTCGGGAGCCTTAAAACCTTTATGGGAGCAGCCTCTCCACCAGCCAATCAGGGTTGAAGGGTTGGAGGTCGCCATAGCCCTGACCCGTGCCGAGGTATAGGATGGGCTTACCGGTTGAGTAGGCGATGCTCAGGCTTGATCCACCCCTCGCATCGGCGTCCACCTTCGTTATGATAGCCGCATCGAAGCCCACCTCTCGGTTGAAGGTCTCAGCCTGCTCAACGGCGTCGTTCCCCGTCAAGGCGTCGACGACGAGGATGGTCAGATCGGGCTGTATAACCCGCTTTATCTTACGGAGCTCCTCCATGAGGTTTCGATTCGTCTGCATCCTCCCAGCTGTGTCGATTAGCACGGCGTCGTAGCCCCTAGCCCTGGCGTGTTCAACGGCGTCGTAGCTGACGGCGGCTGGGTCAGCCCCATATCGGTGTCTGATAACCCTCAGCCCAAGCCTCCTGGCATGCTCCTCCAGCTGCTCTATTGCTCCAGCCCTGTAGGTGTCCCCTGAGGCGAGGACGACCCTGTAGCCGCGGTCGGTCAGCAGCTTTGCCACCTTCGCTATCGTCGTCGTCTTTCCCGTCCCGTTTACGCCTATGAAGAGTAGGATGAGTGGCTCGCCGCTTCTCCGCTTCTCCTCCACTATCTTCGCTAGGTCTTCAGGTGGCGCCGTGAGTATCTCCCTCAACGCCTCTCTAAGCGCCTCTCTAACTATCTGTCCTCTATCGCCGAAGCGGGGGGCCTCCGCCTCTAGGAGGCGTCTCTTAAGCTCCGAGCCGATATGCTCAGCTACCTTCAGGGCGACGTCATTTGAGACGAGTTGGAGTTGGAGCTCCCATAGGATTTGATCCAGCTCCTCCTCTGTGAACCTCCTCTT
>JAPDJB010000154.1 GCA_029259285.1 Candidatus Bathyarchaeota archaeon
ATCAATTGCAGAGTCAGCAATAATTCTGAGGTTATATTTCTGGGCAAAGGACAAACCAACAGGCTTTCGTATGTCCTGCGAGCTCAGAGAAGCTATAAAGAAGCGCTTCGATAAGGAGGGCATTGAAATACCGTATCCCCACAGAACAATAATTCAAAAGAGCAAAGGTTCTGCATAGCTTGCTATTTTTTATCCGGCAGAGCTATGAATATTTCGCCAAAGAAGCTTTCCTGCCACAAATGCACTTTGCCCTTTGCAGCCAGAAAAAGCAGACAGAGGAATGTTGTTACTATTTCTATAATATTATTCTCATCAACTATGCTGGAGAAAAGCACAAGGCCTTGTTCATCAGCGTTTTCGAGGATTTTTGCATAAACTCCCTGCATCTTTTCGCCCAAATCCTGCTTTGTAAGCGTTGGAAGTTCAATTATTATCTTCTCATCATCTCTTCTTGTCACCGACCTTGAACGGGTTTTTTCCATAACCGCCTCAATTTCCTTGAGGAGTTCATCAAGCTTCCTAAGCTCCCTTGCATCGCCGACCTGCACGTGAATCGTGACAACCTTCTCGGTCATGTCAGCACCCTCAGCCCCACCGAGTCGTAGATGCGCTTCAGGTTGAGAGGGCTGAAATCAGAGTAGTGGCGAGCCAATATGCTTCGAGGCACCCTGCCGCAGAACGCATCTACATAGCGGTCTGGGACTCCGAGCCGTGCCATCTCGCAGCAGAACCAGACCCTGAGCACCTTCGGCGTGATCCTCAGCCCCGTCTTCTCACGGCCTCGACGCCATACACGCTTGAAATCTAGGCAGGCGATGGGAATCCATCGACGATGATAGAAGCCTCTAGGCTTGAAGTCCTGAAGCAGCTCCTCAACTTCCTCATTATAGAAGGTGACGCCGACATTCTTAGTCCCCCAGCGCCGCTTCCTTGGCATCAGCATCCGCAGCTCCTCATCCACATCGCTGGGCCGCAGGCTGAGAGCCTCACCCCGCCTTAGGCCGCTGACAGCGTAGAGAAGGAAGTATATGCGGCCAGCCTGATTATCAATGGCTTCATAGAATTCTCTGAGCTGCTCTCTAGTGGGCACCCAGGGAATATTCAAGGGCGGCCTAGGCAGCTTAAACGTCTCGACAACCTCACCACGGCCCAGGAAATCCCTGAAGAAGCGTCTCAAAGCCTTCACTCGATTCGCATAGGTGTAGGGATTCTCATCCTTATGCTCAGCCAGATAGAGCCTCACCTCTTCCCTGGAAGCCTCCGGTGTGAAGCCTGAATCAAGGAAATCCTTGACGTAAAAGACGTGATAATAGACAGTTTTAGGCGCTAATTGTAAATCAACCTCTAAAAATCGCTTAAAGGCCGAAAGAAGCTCTTCCAGGCCTCTTAAGCCGTGGGTCGAGGGTTCGAATCCCTCCGGGCCCGCACCATTCGAGACCTCGGATAGTTGTCGTCGTCATCAAAAGCTTGTCATCGCACTTTAACTCGTCCGGAGGGATGATGACTCTCTACATTGTCCACGCAGACGATTTCAAGAATTTTGATATAGATTTTGAAATGAAGAGCCACAATATGGTGATCAAGGAGTTTTGAAGTGGAGGAGGGTAAATGGTTATTAAACTTTTCATCTAGTTCTGAAAATCTTTATTATACACTCATTATCGCCCTGGAGTGGGCATTTATCTAGGGTGCAGCTCATCTCCTCCCCTAATATCTCAGAGATGATTCCGGAGAGGTATCCCCTGTAGAAGTAGCAGTGGGAGGCGTCTGGAGCTCTACAGGGGAAGGGTGTTCTCCTGATTCTTATGTTGACGATTCCATTTATTGTGTCCAGCTCCGCCACCTCCATCTCGCCCCAGCCTAGCCTCTCAGCCCTCTTTAAGGCAAGTTCCAGCACATCCCTTATGGAGGTTTCACCTTCAAGCTCGGATAGGCCTATCCTCGCCTCGTAGATGCCTCTCTCCCTTCCCATGACGTAGATCATCGATAAGCCGGCTGAGCCGAAGATTCTATAGAGGGATTCAAGCATTTGGGTGAAGGCTCCGATGGTTATTCGAAGTATCGGCTCCTCCCCCTCAACCCGAGTTCTCATCTCTCCCCTCCTCTTTTTCCTCCCCCTCTTTTAACTCTATCCCTATTCTCGATTTCATCGAGGTGGTTTGAGAACTTCTCCCTCAACTCTAGGTCTCTGCCGTTGAGGACGGTTATATCATAGACTTTCCCAAGGGCTGATAACTCGTTGCTTCCGGACATGTCTATGAGGACAGTGGAGGTTGGCCTCACATCCATCTTCTTCCCGAGCAGCGACACTATGTCTCGCTGCTCACCCCTCCGGCTGATATCTACGACGATCCGCCTATCCTCCTTTTGAGCCACCAGGTTGAAGGTGTGCTCCCCACCCGACATTCCTATGAGCCTCCCATTCCTCTCAACCGCGTAGCCATGCTCCGCTAGTGCTGATTCCAAGGGTTGGAGGATGGATCTCAGCTCCGGAACTAGGCCGAGGATCTCAGCAGCCTCCTCCGGCACCTCATAGGAGTAGATCTTCTCATACCTCGCCGTCCTATAGTTGAAGAGGGCTCCACACCCATTGCAGGTATGAACCACCTGAGGCCTCTCGAAGCGGTAGCCGCACTTCCTACATTCAAAGCTCGACCCTATAATCCTGTAATCACGTCGAGAGCCATCCTCCGGCGGCTTTCCGTCGACGGGGCCGAGCTCCGTCTTACAGTTGGGGCAGATGAGCTTTGAGTCTACGATAAAGCTGTTCTTATCCCCTATATATCCGCAGAAGGGGTGTTCGATGAGTTCCATTCGATCAACCTTCATGGAGTGACATCGGGGGCAGCTATATTTCGAGTAGACGTCGATCGAGCCACATTTCGGGCAGAGGATGACGCGGTCATATTCCTTCACGATTAGGAATCCCTTATCCGCGAGGGATTCGAGTAGGCTGTGAAGCTTCTCAGATTCATACTCCTCATAGAGTTCTTCAACACCCTCATACTGGATGCGTCCACCTCTCGGTGTTGGTTTAAGCTCCTTGACTCCCTTCTCGATGAGTCGGATGAGGAGATCTCTCTCTCCATCGGTGAGCGGCTTCTCCCCCATCCGACTCATTTCACATCCCCTTCTAGACGGTGAAGACGTTGAAGAAGGCTATGGTAACCGCCAGGAGGATCGATGAGTGGATCAATCCAGCGGCGGCAGACTCGCCGCTGATCTTACCGGCTATGAGGCCGCCGAAGATGGACTCCATCACAGATGCCCAGAAGAGAATAGCCTTGTAGTAGCTTATATCTAGCACGTTCTGAATTATGGGGGCCCCCATCATCTCAGGGGTTTCAGCAGCCGTTGAGAGGGGGGCGAGGAATTGGAAGAGGATGACGTAGGAGATGACCATGAATACTATGGAGCCCATATAGGCGAGGAGGAGGTAGGGCCTCGTCTGCGCCTCTCGTTCATCTCTATATTCAGCGATCTGATTGAAGAGGGTGACCGCCGCCTCCAATATGTCGACGATCTTTCCCCCACTCTCAGAGGCCTCGACGAGGATCGTGGCCATCCTCATCGCCGATGGACGTACAAGTTTTTCACCCATCCACCTCAATGAGGCCTCCAGGTCTGAGGTGAGGCTCAGCCTCACCATCGCCTTCTCAAGATAACTCGATACAGGCCCATAGTCCCTCTTCGCTGCCTCCTCCAGCGCCCTTACTAGGGTCTCCCCTGATCTGACCGCCTCAGCTAGGTCTCTGAGGAGCAGCGGTATATTTCTATCAACGCCTCTCAGCCATCTGATGTTGTTGAACTCGACGATGGATGGGGGGAGGATGGCGACTAGCAGCGTTAGAGCTATGGAGTTATTCACCCTCTGTTCGAGGGGTATGAGATAGATCTCCGTCGGCTTCAAGATGCCTAGGAGGTAGAAGAGGATGTAGAGGACGGCTGCGACGGATATCGAGGAGGCCCAGATAAGTAGTCTAGCCCTTCGATCGAAGTACACTACTCTTCACCCCCCATTATCACGTCGAGGATTATGGCGAAGCCGGCTGCCATGACGGGTATCCCTATGAAGACGAGGATATTCAGTTGAACCTGGGGTGGAACTCCGAGGGGGTTTCCACCGATGACTGAGAGGACTGTGAGGATGAGGATGAATAGTATCGGGGCGACGATGAGCATCGCTACGTAGAGTTCGCCTAGGTAGACTAGGGTTCCCATCATCCTCTTCAGCTTCTCCCTCCTCCTCTCAAGCATTCTACTCACCTCGTAGGTGAGGAGGCTTCTGAGGTCGCCGCTTGTCTGGATGACGTTTCTCAGGCCGTCGAGGAGTCTCCCCATGAGCTCTGATGGGCTTCTCCTCGCCACGTCTCTAAGGGCTGAGGGGACGTCGAAGCCGAAGATTCTCACATCAGCCATGAATTTGCCAGCTATCATTCTCAGGGCCTCGCTCTCCTCAACCTCTGAGACCCTCTCCATGATTCTCTCTATGGGGACTCCTCCGGCTGATAGGGCCGCCATATAGCTGAGGGCGTATAGCAGGGAATTCTCGATCTGGGTTTTCATCTGGTTTTTCCTGTATAGGGGGTAGTAGAGGGAGAGGAGGAGGGCTAATACGCCTACCATGGCGGATGGGATGAAGACCGCCGCTAGGAGTCTCCAACCCCTGACGTGGAGGAGCATCGTGTGGATGATGAGGAGTATGACGATGGAGATGGAGCAGGCCGCCGAGGAGATGATGGCTGTGCGCTTCAGATACTCCTCATAGGGGAGGGATAGGCCGCTTCGGGCGTATATCTCCCTAAACTCGTGGGATAGCGTACTCATCTCCCAGCTCCCATCCTGGCGGCGCTATAGACCTCCTCCGGCTTAAGGTAGTAGTCCCTGATGACCTTTGAGACCTCCTCGTAGGTGTTCATCCCCTTCTCCACCATCCATCTCAGTATCCTCTCCCTCCTCGCCTGCTCCTCCATCAGCTTCTCCCTCGGAATATGCATCATCTCCATGATCTGCCCATAGACATCCCTCCCCCTCCCAGATGGGGGATGATAGATGAAGGAGTCATCCTCTGGATTCCACTCGTATCGTCGCTCAAGCATCACCTCCCCATCGGGTGAGATACCGGTTATCTCCTCCACCGCCACGACGCGTCTAGCTATCTCCTCTCCCAGCTTAACCCTCCTAATGAGGATGAGGACGTTCATTAGAGGTAGCATCATCTTAGGTATGTTCATCGGCTTCGTCAACAGCCTCTTAATGGCGGCGTCAACGCTGTCGGCATGGATCGTGCAGAGGCCCCCGTGGCCGACGGCTATGGCCTGGAAAAGCGTATAGGCCTCCTCCCCCCTCACCTCCCCGACGATTATGTAGTCAGGCCTCTGCCTCAGCGCCGATTTCAGGAGGTCGTAGAGGGAGACTTCCTCGACGCCAGGTTGGAAGCTGGGCCTCGTCACCATGGGAATCCAGTTCTCATGGAGTCTCAGCTCTCGAACCTCCTCGATGGTGACCACCTTCATCTCGGGTCTGATGAACATCCCTATGGCGTTGAGCAGCGATGTCTTACCTGAGG